>DRLZ01000200.1 GCA_011322755.1 Crenotrichaceae bacterium | reverse complement strand
GGGTAGAGCACGTCACCTGATGGCTTCTGGGTATGTGGTGTATGGCATGAGGTACAGATTAGCTCTTTTTGTGCTGTTAACGGAAATTCGTCGGCGATTTTATCCTCGCGCTCGCCTTCAAGACGTTTTTTCCGAACATCAACTGGATCATGGATGGTTGGGTGCTGTCCGTGAATGCCGATCTGGTTTCTGGAGTCATTAACCACGCCGTGATGACAGCTATAACACATGGTATTGCTGGCAACAGGTGGTACTTCGTTATCATCATTCGCAGGTGGAACATAATCGCTTGACCATGACAAGTGACAGATCACGCAATTCTGTTTGGTAACATCGACTGTGTCTGGCAGTGGTGTTGGAGCTAAGTCACCATCAACCAGCCTGAGCTGATAAATTTTGTTTTCACCCGTGGCTGTAACCAGCAAGGTGTTATTGCTCCAGGACAATCCGGTTGGTGTGTTAAACCGTAAGGGTTTGCCTGACTGGTCGGCAAGCAAACGCAGGAATTTACCGTGATGATAAATGGATACAGTCCCGTTATAGGCATCGCTGACAAACACATTATCTTTGTCATCATAGGCAATACCGTTAGGCCGGTACAACTCTCCCGGTCGGACTCCGAAGTGGCCAATATTCTGGACGTGATCGCCCAGTCGATTAAATAACTGTATTTTCGCATTCAGGCTGTCAGCAACAGCAAGGTATTCGCTGCTATCAAACGCAATTTGAAACGGGTACTGAAACTGCCCGTCCTGCATGCCGTAGCTGCCAAAGCACTTGTTTGTTTTAAGGGTTTGAATCGCAGTTGCGCAAACGCGATGATGACGACGATCTGTCCACCATAAGGTATCATGCTGAACCACAACATCGACTGGTTCCGGTGGCAGTAAATCGATTTCTCGCGGCGGTCCAAACTGGCTGTTGGGAATTGGCGCGGAGTTGAGTTCGATAACCTGTATTTGTATTTGCTTGCCAGTGAGATTAAATTCAACCAGCCTGTGGTTGCCGGTATCCGCGACAATCAGTTGATTCCCACCAAGCGCGATACCCATTGGCAGAGATAATTGTTGCTCGCCAAAGCTGAAAACTCGTCCTGATGGCTCACGCCCCACAACCCGATTGTTGGCGCCATCGACAACAAACACTGTTCCTGATGCAGTGATGACAGCACTGATTGGCTGATTGAATTGCTCTGCAATGAGTGATTGACTGGTGACGACTGGAAGTGCTGATACAAACGTAGAGCACAGCAGCAGGAACGATGTCAAAAAAACGCATTTCAGTCGAACTGACAAGCAATACCGCGACATGGCTTGTTACCGTAATACGTCGATAATGCGGATTTTCTGATCTTTCTCCTTGTAGCGGGAGAAGAACAGCGGAATGCGGTGCATGGTGATTGCCTTGACTTGGTCTTGTGTGGCTCCCAGTTGTTGGAGATGGAGCATTTGCTTGTCTGAATCATGACAAGCAACACATTTCGGGCCTTTTGATTCCAGTGGTGCGTGAATTTTTGCCCTGACCTCAGTACGCTGTTGCAGATCGTCATCCTGCCATTGCTGTAACAGACTATCTGCCTGAGTCGAATCCTTGAACAACATGACTGGCTGCTGGTTGAAAAAAGGCGCGATTTTAATATTCGGGTCACGTTTTTTGGTGGCCTGAATCTGTTTGCCGGGCTTCGACTGCATGGTTTTCGAGTTGGCATCTGGCAAGAGCATATGATGCTCGATGACTTGAAATAACTCACTGGAAGCTGATTGCAACTGGCGTTCATGATAATTAAACCAGCGATAGTCCAGATTGACATCTTCCGGTCTGAAATGACACGTTTCACAAGTAATATAATGAGTATGCATGTTCAGAAAAGTACGCGCTCGAAGATTTTTGGTATGCGGTAATGGCAAGTGACAACTCATGCAAAAGGCATTTTTCGATGGCTTATCATATTTGGGTTGCTCGTGAAATGGCCGGATGCGGGTACGCTTGATAATCTCGAGTGTTTTGTGTTCTTTGACCAGTTTTTCTGATTTCTGCAAGGCTTCAGAATCAGGTTGCGCTTGCTGGACTCGATCCCAGTAAAGTGGCTCTGCATTCAGTGCCGTAGACATGGCGATTGATAGAATCAATGGTCGAAGAGAACAAGAGTGTGTTATTTGGCGGAGTGACTTAATCATTGTCAGATTCCTTTGTTTCAGCTGAATCCGTCGTGTTTTTCCGGATGGGTTTGGAATCTGACTTGCGGGATGGGGTTCTTGCTGTGGTGCTTTTGGCTCGTTTTTTTGCAGATGGTTTTTTACCTGCCATGTAAACCTGAAAATGTTCACCACCGAGAATCGCCATGATCAAACCACGATTCTTGCCGGTAAACGCCCAGATCAGACTACCGATTGCCAGTACGATAATAATCGGCACTGTCAACGCAGACAGAATCGCCCAGACACTCTTGGTAAAGTTGTTAAATTCTTCCTTGCTGAACAATGTCATTGCTAATAAATCAGTGTCATGCATGTCGGTTAGAACAAAATCCTTGTTCTCGTCGATTTTTGCGTAACCGTGACAACCGCTGGCGCTGCAAGTGTCAGGGAGGTTATCCGGATGGGTCGATGCCTGTTCGTCTTCATCCCGCAGGATTTTATGATGCAGTCCTTGTGGCGCATGGCAATCAACACATGATGCGCCATCTTCAACGCCGACAACCAGCAAGCGACTGTGCAACATGCGCTGATAGCTTTCTGCGGCATGCAGCCAGCGGGTATCCGGTTTATGTTTTTCGCCAGTCTCTGAATCTTCCAGTTCAATATCTTTCAGGTATTCAGGGGTATTATGGCAATCCAGACACAACTCATTGGAATCATTCTTATTCATGCGATTACCAAGAAACCGTCTCAGAATATGTCCGCCCATCTGGGTCAGCCAGACTTCTCCGACATGGCATGTGCCACATTCGGTTTCAGTATGCGCGAAGGATTCCTTGAACAAGGTGGTTTTGTTCTCGGAAATATACAGCGCATTGTCATGACAGCGACGGCACGACGGCAACTTTGATTCGTCCAGTTCCTTGAACCGGTTGCCACCGGCGAAATCCTTGTGCCAGCCCTTGCCGTGGGTTGATTCCTCAAATTCATCGACGATGGGTTTGTGGGTATAAGCCTCGCCCTCAGACGGCTCCTCGACATGACAGGATTCCGAGCAATCGACATAGCCGTTTTCAACCTTGTGCGGGTAGTCAGTGATTTTCCGATGGCAGTCTCGACACGGGACGCTGCCATGCAATGAACTGAAATAATGACTTTTATCAATGCTGGCGACGCGCCACATGCCGTCTTCATCAATCCAGTGCAAACCCGGCAGTGAGTGGCAAGTCAGGCAACCGTCTGGATCAGGTTTGCGTGGCTCGGCAGTCACTGTTGATGGTAAACAAAACAAGAGCGCGCATAACAGTAGCGCCAGGCTGATGATGTCATCACCGGGTCTGGTTCGGAAAATCTTCATTCGGGTTTTCGATGTTTAATTTTTATTGTATTCAGCAACCAACAGGATCATTGACGAGCGTGTGTACATTATCCGGCCAGCTTGAGGATTGAGTAATAGGCGATATATGCAATCACACTGCTGAAAATCAGTCCATTAACCAGGCGTCCGACTCGAATCCGTGCGACCGCAGCCCCGTTTAACGGATTACCCAGCATTTCCTCCTCGGAGAGTAACTGCCATGCTGGCTCCGGGAAGATTTCCACGCCTTTCTTGATTTTTTTGGGTTTTTTGTCACGCGGGCCGGTTGTCCATTCAATGGCATTCCAGGCGCAGACATCCACGCATTCATGACAAGACATGCACGAGGTCTGGGAAACCACTGGAACCCGGTTGACCATCTTGATGGCACCGCACATGCAGTTGCGCGCGCAGATGTTGCAACCAGTACAGCGTTCTTTTTCAACGCGAATCCGCCGTGCCCAGCGGAATCTGGAGCCGAGCTTGTTGACCAGTCCATCTGCCGCGCCAATTGGACACAGAAACTGGCAATAAGCGCGACCTTTACTGGCGAAAAAACCAAGCAGGAACAACAAGCCTAGATTGACCAGTCCGACAGTCGATAAAATGTAAACAATGCCCCGGTACTCGCCACTCATGGCTTCAATCAGACGGGGGACGGTAATGAAATTACACAAAGTACAGGCGCTGATGCCAAGCGCAGGCATCAAAACCATGTAGGCAGCGAAGTAGCCATAACGTATTTGGACTTGCGGGAGTGAGCGAAACTCGATTTTCCAGCGGTCGTTAAGCATGCGACTGCCCAGCTCGGCCAGTCCGCCAACCGGACATAAATAACCGCACCACACGCGACCGAAAAAGAAAGTCGTAATCAGGATAACAGCAAAGGCTATTACACCGATCCAGGCAACGGTGATATGCATGAGCAAATCATCCCAACTCATGCCGGGAAAATACAAATAGAAGCGGCGCATGCACAGCACGCCGCATAAATCATCGTTACCGACTAGTTGTGGCAGAAACGCCAGTGGCCCAAGGAATGCGATGCAGGATAATGTAATCAGAAAATAGCGGTATTTTTGCATTGCCGGAACGGCTTTCAGGTTATTTAAAACGCGCATGATTATTTCCTCCAATAGATTGTTTGTGGTTACTCATCAAATGAATGACAGGCAAGACACAGGGTTCCGTCTTTCGCTGGCAAGCGCAACAGAACTTCCTTATCAATTTGTTTGTATTCAAGCTTTGGCTTGGCAACCATCGGGAAGCTGGTTTCAGTCGTGTCTTTCCGTAATTTTTCCAGTCTTTCCTGTTTATCCTCTGTGATCACGGTTTGCCAGGCACTGTCCTTGTACTGGATACCATCTTCGATGTCGGCATCAGCCACCTGTTTGGCAGCCGGCAAGTGATCTTCGATAACGCCCGGTTGATGTGGAGTATGGCAGGTCACACACATGACTTTTCCATCGTCGCTCAACGGCAGGATGATGCCGTGTTTTTTTGCTGATGCCTCCATTTGCTTGAGGCGATCTTCGTCCGGTTCAACCTGATGTTCAAAGGCATTCAGATGCGGTGTTTTCAGATGACAGCCATAGCAAAGCTGCTCGGGTGGAACGCGCAGCTTGATCTCGTCAAGTTGATAGGACTTGTCGCGTTTCAACACTTCCTTGTGGCAATACTTGCAAGTGTCCTCCTTGATTTCGCCATTCTCATCGAGCATGACGTGGATAATGGGGCGCTCGAATTGTTTTTTCTGATGACAATGTGAGCAAAAATCAGTTAACGGCTGGTATGGACCGCCACGCAGAAAATCAGGGTCGTGCTTGTTGACATCTTCAAACTCCATGTCTTCAATATCTTTAATGCCATGACAGGTCTTGCATTGCAGCTTGCGTTCTTGCTTGAGTGGCATGGACGCTGGCAGTTCGATTTTTTCAT
>DRLZ01000199.1 GCA_011322755.1 Crenotrichaceae bacterium | reverse complement strand
ATTTGAGGATTTGAGTTTACATTTTTTCATCTTGTAACGCATTTTACAGAGATTTTTGCGAAAATCATACGTTGAGAACTATTGTTTGAGGTAATACAAATTAACAGTCTTGTACAGCCATCAATTGTTGATAGACCAAATTAGCCTCATTTAAAGATTTTTTTTCTTGTGTTTCCACATCATGCTTGATTTTCTCAAGGGCTTTTTTTCTAGTAACAAGTTCAGCAGATGATGACTGATTAGGGCTATAGTCAGTTGCAGTTTTTCCAGTTCTTTTGCGGGTGAATTGATCAACCAGGTCAAATGCAAGCTTCACATTTTTTTCTGTATGTTCAAATCGATTATAATTTGTGTCGAATTTATTGTTCAAAAGGTCGATAGCAAGCCCAAAATTATTGGTTACAGCTTCAAAGCTGGTAAGAATAAAACTGTCCTTATAGGCTAAGACATCCCTGTAAAAACGGATGTATTGACGAAGTGCCTGATGAATCGTGGTTGTATTGGAAGGATACTTGTGTATGAGCGATGTCACAGCACTGTCTGGTTGGCGGAATACAACAATACAGGGAACTTTTTGTTGATGCGCACGAATAACTTGAGCCGATGCATGGCTGTGATGAGCTATTTTCACCTCTTTGCTTTGTGCAACTCGAAAGGCTGCCTCCGCGAAACTGTTGCCGCATCTTGGGAATCCTTCAATAACTAACTCTGTTTCGGAATTTATAAAGCGCGAGTCAGCAGAGTTGGCAAGAGTAAAATAGATGCTTGGGTAAGAGGAAATGAAGTTACGAAGTCCTGTTCTGAATAAAGATTGATTCATAAGTTAATTATGCAATTAAATACTAATAAATAGAGTATAGCCCATTGAAATATTTTCAGTATGACGGCTATAAATGTAGATGCGAATTTGTACGAAGGATGGAAGTAAATTTATGGTTGAGAGCATGGATTTGTTAGGGGTGACATGTATGTTCAATTGTGTCTACGTCTGGGGTTAAACAGTATTTTTTGCAGAATGGGAATTATTATAAAAATTAGAATCCAACACCACGCAGCTGGACGAATTGTCGCTGTAAACTCGTTTCTCACCCATATCAGTATAACCTGCATTAGAATAAGCAAATACATTACAATTTGTTTGTTGTCTGAATTTGCACATAAGTAAAACCAGCCATAAGTGATGATGTAACCCAAACCAAAGAATATGACCAAGACGCCTATATTTCCGAATTGAAGGTAAGTCTCCGCAGATATACTAAACCCTGGTCCAGCCATACGCAGAGGGAAGAGCCAGGATTTAATCCAGCCAGAATTATCAGGTACTGAGATGCCGAGTATCTTTGCGCTAAAAGGTACGCCAACTACGAGTGATTTTAAGTAGTCAATTCCATACCGATAGTCTTCATTTTTGGGGACAACTAATACTGTTCCCATCAAGTTTTGGAATCCTGCGCCTGTTTCAATGAGTGTTGCAGTAACTGGATTCATTCCAACCCTGAACGATTCACCTGCTTCAAGAAATATTGCATCTGTAAGGGATTGGGAATTCCATGTTCCGAATCCTTCATGTCTCAGGATCGATAGAATCGGAATCAACAAAACGACTAAGGTCATGACGGGTAATAGTTTTATAAAGCTAATATTGACTCTAAACAGATACATGCGGACAAAAAATAAAATAAAGATGATGAGGGGTGCTGTTCTGTCTCCAGACAAAACCATCAAAATCACTCCAAATCCGGCAAAAATTGAAAAACGGAGTAGTTGGCGGGTATTTTCTGCACAACCAAAAAGCATAAGAATAGACCAAGGTAATAACCAATTTAACGATGCCATAAAGAGTGTGATAATGAGTTTGTCTTGTGACCTCCACTCTATAAATGCCCGATAGCTTTGATTTACACTAATACTGAGTCCTTCACCAGAGAGACTAACAACGACGATGATGGAAGCTGCAAGCCCAAACAGTCCATATGCTATGAAGTGAATTGCCTGGGTGTAGTCTTTGCGGCGTGTTTTTTTCTCTGTAGTTGCTTGAATCCAAAATGTTGATCTTTGATTGGCTACACCAACACCAAGCATAAATGCAGATAGAGTTAAAATGACAACAACTGATGCAACTTTTAGCGATGGAATATCGAGGTAATCATAAGTAGAAACGGCGACTTCAAAACTATCAAAAACGGTAAGTATCATTGTACTTAAATGAAACAGACCGTACACCAGCAAAAAAAGAACAGGAAATGAGACAACGGGAAATCTGTAAACTAAAATTAGAACAAAAAAACTATATCCATAGACGATAAGGCTAACAACTGATGCAGTGTAAAACTCATCGAAAACAGGGATGCCCAAGTAATGGGATAATAGTAAAAATACTGCGAGAAGTCCAAACACAGATTGAATCAGATAATATGAATGCTTGCTTTTTTCCATCTGGACATGCCTGTTTTATTGTCTCGTGTATTGTTGATTTCTAATCAAGGTTATATAGAAATAAGCACAACCTGGATCGAATTGAATGATGCTTATCTGTTAGCTGGTATTGCTTTACATCATAGATTAAAAATATTGATGCGTTTAAATAGAATTTTTCGCTCAGTAGATTTTAAGATAATAAGGCAAAATAGCAGTATTGATAAGCCGATGGGGATGACCATCAACCCACAATACCAATAATTGTCCAGGGTCAGCTTTTGTCCTAACATGGTTGTCGAAGCGAAGATAATACATGTCGCAATACCAAATCTTAAAAAAGTCAGAAAACGAAATGTTCGGAAGTGTAAATAGCGTCCAATCAGAATGGGGTATGCTAAATTGATGATGAAACGACCAGCAACAACTGCCATACCCAGACCTGCCATTCCCCATTGTGGAATCAGGTAAATAGCGAGTCCGATTGTTGTGCATACTGACAGGAAACCGAACATCACTTTTTGTTTGATCTTTAGGGTAAGGTCAATAATAAATGCATCATTGCGGATGAGTATGAGTTGAACGCTGCTTAATACGATGAGTAGATTGACCACTGTTCCGGCATAATTCTCTGCCCCAACCCAGAGGTTAACAAATGATTGGTTTAATGACAGTATGATGCCTGCAAACAACATTGAAATGACCCAGGCGTAGGTCATTAATTCGCGTCTTAACCCTCCAACCTGATTATATTTCTTATCACCCAAAAGCCCACCTAGCCCAGGTATGGCGGCGCCGATTGCCAGAGCCATCAAATTGACACTGCTTTGGGCGACAAACGATGAGACAGAATAAATTCCCGCAAAAGCTGATGACGCGAGTATTCCCAGAATAACCAGATCGCCATTCAAAATGACCTTATTGACTAAAGTCCAGGCAAAATACCAGATGCTGAGATTAAAAAATTGCTTGATTCCCGAAATACTTGGTTTTGCCCAGCCAAACCACTCTACATTTTTTCGTACAACAAAAAAGAATAAAATTGCAGTCAAGAATCCGCCAATGACTTGCGCCAGGGCTAAACCGACTAATCCCCAACCGGATTTGAGAAACCAGTACATTAAGCCGCCGGTCAACAGCGTGAGTGTTGCAGCCATGCCCATGCGTTTATAGCCGAGGTTCATACCTTGGAGTACTGCGGCAGGGATTTTGCCCGCTCCCATGATGATGAGGTTTGAAACCAGGAGCGCTAACGTGATGCGTACAGCGCGATGATGTTGTGGTTCAATGTCAATAATCATCGGTGAAAACCAGGCCAGCGCAGCGCCAACGATCAATAGAATCGGTACAAAACATAACCAGATAGCGACAGCATTGGCGACTTGCTGTCTTTTTAGATGATAATCAGTGGAAGATTGTGCGTTGGCAACAACCCATTTAAGCGCTTGACCACTATTGCCGTTTGCCGTGGTTGCAAACTCTGCCAGGCGTCCTATGATTTTCCAGACCCCGAATAATGAACTTCCCAACTGTGATATGAGAATCGGCGTGATAACGATGTTAACAATAAAACGGGCAAAAAAGTCGATAAAAGAAGCGATCGCATTGAGATACGCTTTTTTTAACAGTTTGTTTTTACTACCGGTTTTGTTGACTATCGGTTTGGATTTTTGTCTTTTTCTCTTTTTTTTCATTGATGTTTTCGTCTCTGGATTAGCTCGTGGCAACGGGATTTTTTATAAATTGCCCCAGATAAAATTCTTTGCATTTTCCAGGGTATCCGCGTTAATTTCCAGAAACGATGTGAGTGGTTGAATTGAGTGCAGATTTTCTTCTACTGCCCTTGTTTGTTGTGAAGAAGTAGCAGTTGATTGATTGCTGGACTCTTTTCCAGTAATGATGGCCAGATCGGGT
>DRLZ01000198.1 GCA_011322755.1 Crenotrichaceae bacterium | reverse complement strand
TCAAGTGTCTGAAACACCTCTCGTTTGGGTGTTAAAAAGCCAGCGAGCTGGAGAAAATACCCAGCTGAATGCTTTGGCGTCTGCGCTTGGATGGGGTTACCAGGTCAAGCAGATTCACTATCGCCCTGGTTTTCCGTACTTCCTGTTAAGCTCCTCGCTACGCGGCATTGATGTCGAGCAGTCTGGTTTTTCAGAGCCTTGGCCGGATCTGGTCATTTCTGCAAGCGCAAAAAATGAACCTGTGAGTCGCTGGATTCGAGATCATGCAGGTAAGCCTGTGCGTTTAGTGCATCTGGGTCGTCCCTGGGCAAGTCTCAAACACTTTGATTTAATCGTCTCCACACCTCAATATCGCTTGCCTGATAGAGACAATGTTTACACCAACACGGTGCCAATGCACTTTCCAGTGGATTCTGACAAAGCCAGTAAAGATATACATCATTGGGGTGTGCGTCTCAATCACTTGCCAAAACCGTATATCGCCTTGATGGTTGGCGGCAATAGCGGTCCGTATACATTTGATCAGCGTGCTATTCAACGATTAGTGCAAGAGGCTGATCAAATGGCAAAATCTGTTGGCGGATCATTGCTGGTATCAACCAGTGCCCGCACCCCTCAACAGGTAGCAAACTATCTGGGTACTCATTTGTCCGCTCCTCATTATTTCCACCGCTGGGGCGTTGCTGATGCTAACCCTTATTATGCTTTTTTAGCTTTAGCTGAATCGATTGTTGTCACTGGCGACAGTATTTCCATGCTCAGTGAAGCATGCGCGACATTGAAGCCTGTGTATATTTTTGATTTAGGCGAAAGATCTGTTTCAATGCGTACACAACAATATTTCAGCAAGGAATGTCTGCAATACTATTTGGGGCAAGGTTTTGCTCATTTTGAGTTAGATTATTTGCGAAACATCATCTATAGACTTGCCATGTGGAAAGGGCCTAAGCGCCTAACTCGTGATTTACGCCTGGTGCATGCGGCCTTGATTGCTCAGAAAAGAGCAGTGTGGCTGGGTGACGAATTTTTTGAAAATCAGCAGCGACAACCGTTTCAGGATGTTTCTCGCACAGTTAATCATATTAAGAGACTACTGAATAAACCGGTATTGCCTGATGTCTCTACCAGCACCCCTCAAGACTCACTGCTAACTCCGGCTTTTACAGGTTCAGAATAGAAAGCTGTTCTGGTTGTTGCCGATTGGCTCGAAGCGAATAACTGCAATTTCCAGCGCGATCGGATTTTATTTCAATTTGATCACCTGGCAACATGCACGCACTTGCTGTGCAAATTAAAAGCAATAGTCTATTCAAGATTGATTAACAATACATTACTTTGAGTCTCCGGGTGTTATGAGAAAGCCAAACGTCAGTTGTGCGCCTTTGGTGTGGGTTTTGTTAGGACATAAAGCCGGGGATAATAATCAAGTGCTTGCTTTGGCTGAGGCGCTTGATTGTCCATTTGTGCGTAAGCATATGGAATACCGGAAAACTGAGCTATTCACAAACATCATACTCAAAACCACTTTAGCAGGTATTAAAAAAAAACAGTCAAGCGAACTGCGCAAGCCCTGGCCTGATCTTGTCATTTCAGCAGGTCGCCGGAATGAGCCGGTTGCACAATGGATAAAGAAACAATCTGGTGATTCAACCAAATTGATTCATTTAGGACGCCCATGGGCAGCGCTTGATCAATATGATCTTATTATCACCACGCCACAGTACCAGCTGCCGGCTGCGTCGAATGTCTTGATGATCGACACTGTTTTACACCGTGTGCGACCGCAACGCTTGTTAGAAGAAGAAAAAAAATGGGCGCCGGTATTGAGCGGCTATTGCAGACCTTTTCTGGCTGTTCTGGTTGGAGGTCATAGTGGTGCATATGAATTCGATCAATTCGCAGCACGCAAGCTGGCTGATCAAGTCAATAAACTTGCTGAGAGCATGAATGCGACAGTCTTGGTAAGTACCAGCGCACGAACACCACATTTATCTTGTTCAGTGCTTGAGAAATCTATTCGTACTCCCAACTATTTTTTTAAGTGGAGCAAGCAGCAAACAGACAATCCATATCTCGCTTTTTTAAAAATGGCGGAGTCATTTGTGGTGACTGGAGAGAGTGTATCCATGCTGACTGAGGCATGTGCAACTGGAAAGCCTGTTTACATTTTTGATTTTGGTAAGGGTGCTGATTCGATGCAATTTGGGGATGGTAATCCTGGCAGCGGTATCGTAGGAGCGTTTTTAAATCATCATGGCAAGAGTCGCTGGAGAATTCTGTTTCATAAGCTGGCAATGCGGTTTAGCTCGAAGAGAATGCAGCGTAATATTTCTGCTATTCATGACTATCTCATTACATCAGGTAGAGCAGTCTGGCTTGGGCAGCCCTGCCCAGGCTTTAAAAATACGACGCCAGTCGACAGCGTTGACAAGTCTGTTGAGATAATCAAGCAGAAGTTCTGGCTAGATACTACCCGCCAGTTGAAGCGTGAGTAATGACGACTCAATGGAGTTATATGAAAGCTGTCTCTCAGCTTTGCACAGAGGTCACTTGCATATGCAATAAGCGTTGTTGTCAGGGCGACAACGCGAGGTATTTTACACTGGAAATACAAAACTGCTCCACAACATCGTATATCTACCCGAGTTATGGAGCAGGTTGACTTGGGGCTTAAAGCTAGTCTGCTCCGTACTTACCGCTTTGTGGGCGTTGAGTTTGTACGTTTGGATCATCAAGGCACGCACTTAGACTGCCAAAAGTTACCATAATGATTGCAATAATGCTTAGAAGTTTTTTCATTTTATAGTTCCTCCTCATAGATATGAGATTATTACGTGTCGAACGTAAGACACTCAATACTTATAACCAATAATTCATGATAATTCAACTTTAAATCGAGTCTTTCTTTATTTTATCCAACCAGTTTTGTTACGATTGTTTTCTTGATTGATGCATCATAGCACTTACGGAATATGCGGTATCATGTTGATATATAATATAAATAATCGTTAAAATGTGGGGTGCCATGTGTTTGAAGACGAATAAAAATCCGCTTTCAGAAGCACCTGTTGCTGAACCGCTGGATGAAAATCTTATCCTTTCCCACCTAAATCAGGCGATAACACAATCGCTCAGTCAAATAATCATTTTAGGCGCAACAGAATCTACGAATTCGCATCTGCTTGGTTTGTGTCAGCAATCAATGCAATCTGCAATTGTTTGTCTTGCAGAATCGCAAAGCAAAGGCCGAGGGCGACGTGGAAATCACTGGATTTCACCCGCCGGGCATAATGTTTACTTATCCATGTCGTGGCGGTTTCCAGTTCATTTACAGGATTTATCCGGATTGAGCTTGGCTGTTGGTCTGGCTATCACGCGTGCTTTAAAAATCCATCAGCTGAACGGGTTGTCGCTGAAATGGCCAAATGACGTATATTGTCGTGGTAAAAAGTTAGCAGGTATTCTGATTGATATTGTTGATACGACTGATCATGATTGTCTTGTGGTAATCGGGGTTGGTCTGAATCGCTGGATCGATGCTGCCTCATCAACCTTAATTGACCGGCAATGGATTGATTTGTACTCAGTAATGGGTAACGCCATGCCTTCACGAAACCAACTGATTGCAACAATCATTCGTCATTTGGTTGCAGTGATTACTGAATTTGAAATAGAAGGATTTGCTGGTTTTTGTGATGAGTGGACCGATTCGGATCATCTGCTTGGACAACAAATTGTGTTAACAGCCGGCAATCAGATCATTCACGGCGCAGCACGCGGAGTGAGTGATGCAGGATTACTTATGATCGAAGTGCAACCAGGTCGGGTGCAATCCTATTCGATTGGAGAGGTTGTGTTAGCTCGCCAATGAATTTACTCATCGATATCGGTAATACCCGGATTAAATGGGCAATCCAGAGTAATCAGGATTTGGTTTTAACTGGCGCGCTTGTGCATCTTAATCACCCTGACTTATCTACACTGCTGGATCAGTGCTGGCAGGCTTTGGAGCGACCTGTCAACGTTCTGGTTTCAAATGTTGCCGGGCAACATTTTCAGCACATTGTTGCCAAGTGGAGTATGCAAACATGGGGACGTGCTCCTGAATTTGTAACAGTCAAGTCAGGAGATTTTAAGCTGATGAGCAAATATTCTATTCAGTCGCTTGGAATTGATCGCTGGATGGCTTTGCTGGGATTATATGGCCGATTCAGTCTGCCAGCCATCGTTGTTGATTGTGGCAGCGCAGTTACTACAGATGCCTTGAACAGCACCGGCATGCACACTGGTGGTTTGATAATGCCAGGTTTGACGATGATGAAAAATGCGTTGTTTAAGGGTACGTGTGTTCAGCCTGTGTCTTCTGGATATGCTGGTCACAAGATTGGAGTTGATACTGATGGAGCAATCCAGAGCGGTACAGTAAACGCTATTTGCGGAATGATTGACCGGTTTGTATTGCTACTTGAGCAGCAAGATTGTATCAATCCAAAAATTGTGTTGACAGGAGGTGATGCTCAATCGATTGCAGAAGAGTTAGGGCGGCCTGTCACCATTGAACCGGATCTTGTTCTACTGGGTTTAATGCGGATCGCGAATCAAGTATGACAATGATCAAGTGGCAACGGTAAGACAGGGAGCGTTCGGGTTGTTGATAGGCTTGGGCTATGCGTGTTCCGGGGTTTTTGTTCCAAGTTGAATCGCTATGCGACTAAAGACCAGTCCGCCAAAAATCAGCGACGCAAATAAAAGGTGAAGTGGCTGGGCAAAAGCCGGAATAGCAAATCGGTCCATGGTGATTCCCAGCATTATTTCGATCACAACGGCACAGACAACCAGGCTCGCAAGTGCTTTTCCCCAGAAATGTTGTTGCAATAACTGTTTGCTATTCCAGGCAAGCCAGATGACTGTGAACAGAATAATCGCTGAAAAACTACGGTGTACATAAAAAATCAGTGGGAAATGATTTCTCCATTGTTGCCGATGTGTTTCTCCCAGTTGCTGAGAAATTGTATCCACAGCCTGTCTGACTTGGGTTCCCATCAATACCTGGATTAAAACAAAAATAATTGCAACAGTCAGAACAGTTTTAAATGATTTGGGTAACAAACGCCATTCAAGTTGTGCTAATTGAGTTTGTTGCGATCTGACAATCGTATAGATTAACAACCCGACAATGGTTAATGCGGAGAGCATATGAACACTAATCATGATTGGACGCAAGTTACTGGCGACCACCAAAGCGCCCAGCCAGCCTTGTAACCCGACAAGTAGAAAAACCGCTATGCTGGAGTAGACAATCACCTGATCTGTTTTACGGAATTGAAAAGACAATAACATGGTTAAAAAGACAAGTAGTCCAATCGTTACGCCGGTTAAACGGTTGAAATATTCAGTCCATGTCTTGGCCGGATTGAAATCAGTATTGGCGTACCCACGCTGCGCATAGAGTTGATGATAGTTTTCTGGTAGCTGCGATTCCTGGGTTGGAGGGATCCACTGACCAAAACAAGTGGGCCAATCCGGACAGCCCATGCCAGAGCCTGTCGCTCTGACCAAGGCGCCGACAAAAATGAGCACAAACAAGGCGCCGAGAGTGAATACAGCGACCCGATAAAATAATGTTTCAAGCGGTAGGGCGTGATAATCTGTCATGGTAATGGGGTCTCTGGATCAAAGCTGGTCATCATGCTGAGAGCCGAAGCTTCAGGCGTGTTAATGCACAAGTCGGTTAGCCCTGCTGCAGATTTCAGTATCACTGCAAGCATTATCAATTGTTTTCCGGATACCGCGCTACGAACAACCTGGCCAACACGATGCTGGGCTTGATTTGATTGGCTGACAATAATTGTGCCTGGCTCAGCGGGGCTTTGAGACGAGCCAGCCAGTACAAACATGCGTCGTTTCAGCGTTCCCAAATGTTGGGTTCTAGCCACAATCTCCTGTCCTGTATAACAGCCTTTTTCAAAACTGATAGCATTGAGTAGATCAAGATTAAGCATCTGAGGAATAAATATTTCAGACGTTTTCTCAGTAATCACTGGAATGCCGTTAGCTATTTCGTGTAAATGCCATTCTGTACTATCTGTATTCGTCAGTTCCATGTGTTCAAGTTGGCTCAGTGTTTCCTTGAGCCGTTTTTCTCTGCATAGAATCAGATAGCGTTTTGGTTGTTTATTTGTCGAATGGCATTGCAGTAGATATCTGTCACTTTGTGAGATTACACCACGTGCTGGCGGCAGGCTGAACGGGCATGTTGTTGCTGGGCTTAAAGAAAATCCAATCATATGCCACTGTGTTGTCACATTAGCTAATGTGACATCAGAGCGCAGAATAAACATCGTCAGGCGATTGAGTACGATGTTGAGCGTCGACACAGGGACAATCAACAAAAAACCGGATTCTGTTGCGACTGCATAAAAGATGGAAATTACGCGCCCTTTTGGGTTGCACAATGCCCCCATGATCCAGGTATCTGAATTTAATTGCTTAAAATCACATGTTGTCTGACCTTGTAAAAAACTGTAAGCATCTGAACCAGTGACAGCCAGGACGCCAAAATCGTTAACATCACACATCCAGTGATTTAATCGACAGGATTGTATGGTGTGGGGATTAAAATCGGTAGATTGCATGTGTTGTATGTCATTCCGGGTCGTTTTGCTGTTTATCTATTGCACAAAGAATCAGCTAGACGTCGTGGATAGTTTTGCTCAAAAGCAAGATTCTGAATAGGCTTCCAGCAAAAATTGATGGAGAATCGATGTCTCTCTGCGCCTGCATCAAGTCCGTTGTTTCCCGACGACACACTTGACGCAAGTGGCAAAGCTCGATAACCTGTCCAGTTCTATTGAAAACCATGCTGGTTTTCTTTTCCACTATATCACTAATCAAGAGGAAACCGTGAGTGGAACTTAGCGGTGCGGAAATTGTTATTCAAGCGCTCAAAGATGAGGGTGTTGAACATGTCTTTGGATATCCAGGCGGAGCAGTATTGCATATTTACGATGCATTGTTTCAACAGGAAGCAGTCCGGCATATACTGGTACGCCATGAGCAAGGTGCTGCGCATGCGGCAGATGGCTATGCCCGCTCTTCAGGCAAGCCAGGTGTTGCCCTGGTGACATCCGGGCCAGGCGCAACCAATGCAGTAACCGGTATTGCAACTGCCTATCTGGATTCAATTCCTCTCGTGGTGATCAGTGGTCAGGTATCAACACCTGTTATCGGTAGTGATGCGTTTCAGGAAGTTGACATGGTTGGTATTACCCGACCCTGCGTCAAGCATAATTTTCTGGTTAAAAATGTTCACGAGCTTGCCGAGACCATCAAAAAAGCATTTTATGTTGCCACAACAGGTCGACCTGGGCCGGTTGTGATCGATATTCCCAAAGATGTTACTGATCCAGGCATCAAAATTCCCTACCGGTATCCAAAGGCTGTTGAGCTACGTTCTTACCGGCCGGAAAGCAAAGGACATCGAGGTCAGATCAAAAAAGCAGTTGATATGCTGCTTACGGCTAAACGTCCGATGATTTACAGTGGTGGTGGTGTCGTACTGGGTAACGCTTCTGAGCAGTTAACCAGGCTGACGCGATTGCTGGGGTTTCCGATTACCAATACCTTGATGGGATTGGGATCATACCCGTCGGATGATCAATTATTTGTCGGTATGCTTGGCATGCATGGTACCTATGAAGCCAATATGGGTATGCATGAATGCGATGTTTTAATTGCAATTGGTGCACGGTTTGATGATCGGGTTACAGGTAAGATAGCGACATTTTGTCCGCACGCAAAGATCATCCATATTGATGTTGACCCTGCTTCAATTTCCAAAACAGTGAGCGTTGATGTTCCGATTGTAGGGCAAGTCAAGCCTGTTCTTGAGGTGATGATTGAACTACTGGGCGAGAATAACACGAAGCCTGATCGGG
This sequence comes from Crenotrichaceae bacterium, assembly GCA_011322755.1. Classification (GTDB taxonomy): domain Bacteria; phylum Pseudomonadota; class Gammaproteobacteria; order Methylococcales; family DRLZ01; genus DRLZ01. Next base: position 9,988 of record DRLZ01000198.1, on the reverse strand, counting down.
ATGCGCTGGATAAATGGTGGAAGCAGATTAATCACTGGCGCTCAATCAATTGTCTTGACTATGATAAAAAGAGCGACAAGATCAAGCCACAATCAGTCATCGAAACGCTTCATGATGTGACTGGCGGGGATGCATTTGTAACGTCGGATGTCGGTCAGCATCAAATGTGGGCTGCGCAATATTATAAATTTACCAAGCCGCGCCGCTGGATTAATTCCGGTGGCCTCGGAACCATGGGTTTTGGGCTGCCGGCAGCAATTGGTGTCAGCATTGCGAACCCAGACGCGCAAGTCGCTTGCGTGACTGGCGAAGCCAGTATCTTGATGTGTATTCAAGAACTGGCAACTGCTCTACAATACTCGACGCCTGTAAAAGTGATTAATCTTAATAACCGCTATATGGGGATGGTGCGTCAATGGCAGGAATTTTCATATGGCGGTCGTTATTCTCATTCCTATATGGAAGCACTGCCGGATTTTATCAAGCTGGCTGAAAGCTTTGGTCATGTTGGAATGCGTATTGACAAACCAGAAGATGTTCGCCCTGCGCTGGACGAGGCATTTGCAATGAAAGATCGCACAGTGTTTATGGATTTTATTACTGATGACTCTGAAAATGTCTACCCGATGATTGAAGCTGGAAAAGGCCAGCATGAAATGCGTTTGCCTCCCGGCATGACCACCAAAAGAGAGCTTGCCTGAGATGCGCCATATCATTTCTTTATTGATGGAAAATGAAGCAGGAGCTTTGTCGCGTGTCGCGGGGTTGTTTTCTGCGCGTAATTTTAATATCGAATCACTGACTGTAGCGCCCACACACGATCCAACTCTATCGAGAATGACCATCGTCACCCGTGGCAATGACCGAGTGATCGAACAAATCACCAAACAGTTGAACAAACTGATTGATGTGGTTAAGCTTGTAGATCTCACTGACTCCAGTTTCCTGGAGCGGGAACTCATGCTGGTAAAGATCCAGGCAATTGGTGAGGCGCGAGACGAGATCATGCGTCTGGCCGATATTTTTAGAAGTGAAATTCTTGATGTCTCACCGACAACATTAGTCGTTGAAGTGACAGGGGCATCAAAGAAGCTCGATGCTTTTTTGGCGGCGCTAAAAAAGGATTCAGTACTTGAAGTGGTTCGTTCTGGTGCAACCGGAGTGGCCAGGGGCGATAAAGCCCTGTCGATTTAATACAATTTTTTATTTACACAAACATAACAGTATTTGAAGGAAAGCTGATGCAGGTTTATTACGACAAAGATGCCGATTTATCTCTTATTCAATCCAAACAGGTTGCGATTGTTGGTTATGGTTCACAAGGCCACGCTCACGCCAATAATCTGAAAGATTCCGGCGTTAATGTCGTGGTGGGTTTAAGGCCAGGGTCAGCTTCCGCCGCCAAGGCCGAGAATGCCGGGTTGACAGTGAAATCAATTGTTGATGCAGTAAAAGATGCTGATGTGGTCATGATTCTGGCTCCCGATGAGTTTCAGGCTGCATTGTATAAAAATGAAATTGAAGCAAATATGAAGCAAGGTGCAGCGCTGGCTTTTGCACATGGTTTCAATATCCATTTTGAGCAAATTACTCCACGTGCTGACATGGATGTCATCATGATTGCTCCAAAAGGTCCCGGGCATCTGGTGCGTTCTACCTATACACAAGGTGGCGGGGTGCCGACCTTGATTGCCATATCACAGGACGCATCGGGTAAAGCAAAAGATATTGCGCTGTCGTATGCATCAGCAAATGGCGGTGGTCGTGCCGGAGTGATTGAGACATCGTTTCAGGAAGAAACAGAAACAGATCTCTTTGGAGAGCAAGCTGTTCTCTGCGGTGGTGCAACTGCCTTGGTGCAAGCCGGATTTGAAACCCTGGTTGAAGCGGGTTATGCTCCGGAAATGGCGTATTTCGAATGCTTGCACGAGCTCAAGCTGATTGTTGATTTAATGTATGAAGGTGGGATCGCGAATATGCGTTATTCAATCTCGAATACAGCAGAATATGGTGATTTAACCCGTGGCCCACGCATTGTCACGGATGAAACCAAGAAAGAAATGCGCAAGATTCTTGATGAAATCCAGAATGGTGAATTTGCCCGTGAGTTTATTCTGGAAAATCAGGCTGGAGCTGCAACGCTGAAAGCCAAGAGACGCCTCGGTAGAGAGCACCAAATCGAGGAAGTAGGAGCAAAATTACGCGACATGATGCCTTGGATCAAGGCTAACAAAATTGTTGATCATAGCAAGAATTAAAACAGTTTTGACAACCGCTGATGATGCCTATCCTGATTAAACAGACGATCCTTCTCGGCTTCAAATAAATGCAAATATCATCAGTCAATTTAATATTTCACAGTTTGCAAGGCGGTTTGGATGCAACAGGATGAGGATAGTGTCGAGGTCACACCCAGAGCTGAAAGTAGTAACAGAGCTCGTCGGCGCAAGGGAATCTATCTGTTACCAAACCTGTTGACGACAGCTGCCCTGTCGTGCGGTTTTTTTGCAATTACATCATCAATTAACGGGCGTTATGAGAGTGCCGCTGTCGCAATTATTGTGGCGTTGGTACTGGATGGTCTGGATGGGCGTGTTGCGCGCTTAACCAATACCCAGAGTGATTTTGGCGCGCAGTATGACAGCATGGCCGATGTGGTCTCGTTTGGTGTTGCGCCAGCGATATTAATGTATACATGGGCATTGGCGCCGCTGGGCAAGCTAGGTTGGGTTGCTGCATTTGTGCACATGGCTGGTGGCGCATTAAGACTGGCGCGCTTTAATGTGCAGCTGGAAGTTGACGACAAACGTTTTTTTCAAGGGTTGCCCAGTCCAGCTGCCGGCGGTGTGCTTGCCTGTTTCGTCTGGGTTTCTTTTGAATATGCATTTGGTTATAACTGGCTGCCGTATGCAATTCTGGTTTTGACAGCAGCAACTGGATTGTTAATGGTCAGCAACCTGCGTTACTACAGTTTTAAAGATATTGATTTGCGCGGGAAAGTCCCGTTTGTGGTCGCGTGTGGAGTGATGTTTGCGTTTTCAATTATTTTCGCGCAGCCGCCAGCGACACTTTTTTTGCTGTTTCTCGGTTACGCATTATCTGGACCAATACACACTGTATTGATGATTCATAAAAAACGTAATGCGCGTATTGACAGTGAGTAGCTAAAGCTACTTTTTTCATATTTGTAGAATAACTGGTCTGAATGGATTATTTGAGCTACAATTGCAGCACTTGAACAGGTATCGAGTTTTTTTATAAAAAACATTCAGAGTTAAATGATACGCACAGATTCCTCAATTTTTCCTCTCACACTAACGTTCGTTTGTTCGTTACTTCTGTTATCCACAGTGCTACTGCCCTGATGGGCATTCATTATTAGCATTTAGCACTTTTACGTTTTCTTTATTTTTATTTTTTAACGAACAAGCATAATATCCATGCTTGGGGATAATAGTATGTCTGATCAATTAATTATTTTCGATACCACATTACGCGATGGGGAACAAAGCCCCGGCGCGTCAATGACTCGTGATGAAAAAGTACGCATTGCCAAGGCGCTCGAGCGCTTGAAGGTGAATGTTATTGAGGCCGGGTTTCCCGCTGCAAGCGACGGCGATTTTGAGTCTGTTCAAGCTGTTGCAACGGCTGTTTCAGAAAGTGTTGTTTGCGGACTGGCACGCGCACTGGAGCGTGATATTGATCGCGCCGCGCAAGCATTGGCTAATGCAAAACAGTTTCGTATTCATACGTTTATTGCCACATCACCGATTCATATGCAAAACAAGTTGCGGATGGAGCCTGAGCAGGTTGTTGAGATGGCTGTTAAAGCTGTAAAACATGCTCGACAGTTTACAGATGATGTCGAATTTTCACCAGAAGATGCCGGACGTTCTGATCCTGATTTTTTATGTCACATACTGGAAGCAGTGATCGATGCCGGTGCAACAACATTGAATATTCCAGATACGGTTGGGTATAGTGTTCCCGGTGAATTTGGTCCGATGATTGCTCAGTTAATTGAGCGAATACCCAATGCGGATAAAGCTGTGTTTTCGGTTCATTGTCATAACGATCTGGGTTTGGCTGTCGCCAATTCGTTGTCTGCTGTGTTACATGGCGCACGTCAGATTGAGTGTACAATCAATGGCTTGGGTGAACGCGCAGGTAATGCGTCACTCGAAGAAGTCGTCATGGCTGTAAAAACACGTAAAGATGTTTTTTCCTGTCAACCGCGTATCGATACCAAAGAAATACTGTCTTGCTCTAGATTGGTTTCATCAATTACCGGCTTTCCAGTACAACCAAACAAAGCGATTGTTGGTGCGAATGCATTTGCGCATGAGTCCGGAATTCATCAGGATGGCATCCTAAAAAACCGCGAAACCTATGAAATCATGAAAGCAGAAGACGTTGGTTGGACAGCAAACCGCATGGTTTTAGGTAAGCACTCAGGGCGCAATGCTTTTCGTGCACGGATGGCGGATCTAGGTGAAGAGTTTGCAACTGAAGAAGCATTAAATCGAACATTTGCACGTTTTAAAGCGCTTGCTGATAAAAAACATGAGATTTTTGATGATGATTTACAAGCATTGATTTCCAGTTCGTCAGGGGATGAGGTGAATGAAGTCGTGAAACTTGTTTCACTGCATGTCTGCACTGAAACAGGAGAGACTCCGGAGGCCAGAATCGTATTAACCATAGACGGTGAAGAGAAGTCCGCAACCGCCCAGGGAAGTGGTGTTGTTGATGCAACCTTTATGGCAATTGAACACATTGTGCACAGTCACAGCCAGTTGCTCTTGTATTCTGTAAACAATATTACCAGTGGTACTGACGCTCAGGGAAAAGTAACCGTTCGATTGGAAAAAGACGGTAGAATAGTCAATGGCAAGGGTGCTCACACTGATATTGTTATTGCATCAGCAAAAGCGTATTTAAACACGTTGAACCGTTTGTATAGTACAGAGCCGCGTCAGCACCCGCAGAGTGCTGTCTAAAATGTTCTGACGAATATAATGTGTTGGTTTAGGATATATTCAGCACTCATTGCACGTCTTATTTACTGTGCAATGAGTGCTGAAGTTTGATACTGAGAACAGAATGAATCAAGAGCAGCGGCTTAATTATCTCGAAGCGATGGGCATACAAGTCTGGTTGCCACGCAGATCGAAACACGATGTGCCGGATGAGGATTATGTTTCTACTGAGAGCGTCATTGAAAAGCCTTGTGAAACAATTATTCAGGAAGGCGACCGCTCTGATAAAATACACACATGGGATAACTTGTCCACGCAAGTTAGAACCTGCACAAGCTGTGTTCTTCATAAGACCAGAATTCAGACTGTCTTTGGGATAGGAGATGAACACGCTGACTGGATGATAATAGGAGAAGCGCCAGGTGCGCAAGAAGATCAACAAGGAGAGCCATTTGTTGGCCGTGCCGGACTATTACTGAACGAAATACTCTTTTCGCTGGGCTTGCAGCGGAGCGCAGTTTTTATTGCTAATATTCTAAAATGTCGGCCACCAAATAACCGGGATCCGTTGCCAAATGAAGTTGAGGCCTGCAGCAGCTATCTTAAGCAACAGGTCGAGTTGATCGCTCCGCGTATAATATTGGCGCTAGGTCGGATTGCCGCACAGAATTTGTTACAAACGCGAGAATCAATTGGACGCTTAAGAGGACGGGTACATTACTATCAAAGCATTCCTGTCATCGTCATTTACCATCCAGCTTACTTGCTACGGTCGCCGGTAGAAAAACGTAAGGTATTACAAGACTTGATATTAGCGCAACAAACGTTGGGAAAGGTCTCTTTCTCCGAGAATCACACTAACAATGAGTAACACAATATTACAACAGTCAGGATTACTAAATGGCTAACTGGATTAACACAATGAAGCGAATGTTTATCTATAACGCTGAAAGAGACTTCTATGCCAAGCATTTCCCGGAAGTTATGGAAGATGAAAGCCTATTAAATTTACGCGTGTTAAGGCGAATCGATATCGACCAATTGATCGAAATTGAAAAACAAGTGTATGGATTTCCTTGGAGTGCACAGACATTCCGCGATTGCATGAAGATAGGGTATAGCTGCTGGGTAATTGAAAAATTAGGCGATATTGTTGCATACGGAATTGTATCAATCGCAGCAGGAGAAGCCCACGTCATGAATTTATGCGTTGATCCTCAGCATCAAAGAAAAGGCTATGGGCGTAGACTCATGAGGCAACTCATTGCAGTCGCTCTGGAAGAGCGTTGTCGTCTTATCCTGCTCGAGGTACGTCCCTCCAATGAAAAAGCAATTGCGCTTTATCATGACATGGGGTTTAACGAGATTGGACGACGAAAAGACTATTACCCGGCTGAGAACGGGCGAGAAGATGCCTTGTTGCTGGGGTTTGAGCTGATTGCTGATGAGGCTGATGATGATTATTTTATACTCAATCAGGATATTGACAGCGAGGTTATGGCTTAGGTTGATTCAAGTCTCTTTATTCTAAGGCAAAGTCGTATGCATTCATCATTCTCGGGCAGGTTGCGCAGCGAAAGCAATCTTCAGAAAATACCATTGATGCTGAGAAAGCTGAAGTTGTCTTTTACCGGGGTGAACCAGAGAATAATTGAAAACATTAGAGATTGACTGTGAAGTTGTTGTAAAATCTACGCATGCCAAGAAGGATTATTCGCCGTATTTTTCCCAACCTGGATACCATACAGGGTCATAAAAATCTGCGTTTTCTAGGAAAACTGCTTTCGAACCAAAACTTGTGGCATCTGAATCGTCGTTCAGTTGCGAGGGCGATTGCGGTTGGTTTTTTTTCAGCCTGGTTGCCCAGTATCGGACAAATGCCTTTTGCAGCAATACTTGCAATTATAGTCAGGGCAAATATTCCCATTGCAGTGTTGCTGATTTTTCTGTCAAATCCACTAACAATACCGCCGATGGTCTATGCTGCATATAAATTTGGCGCATGGATTCTATCGACTCCATTTGATGCATCACTCATTGATTTTTCTACCATGACTGGACTCGTCAATGGCCTGGTTCATGTCTGGCAACCATTTTTACTTGGTTGTCTTGCTGCTGCTTCGGTTTCCGCGATGATTGGTTATTTCCTGGGTTGGTATGCCTGGCGTTTTCTGGTGGTGTCTCGCTGGTTAAAAAGGAAGCAACAGCGTGGCTGTGAAGGCGCCGAAATTAAGAGTAAATAAATTACTTTGGAGAATTGATAGTCTGTATAAGTGCTTACTCTATATTTTTTCTTATTTGTAACCAATCAGAATCTCTATTCCTCAGCCATGTTTGACAATTTAGCTCTAACCATCTTGTTTTTCCTGTAATGACTTTAAAAGTATCTCGATTAACAATAGCGTCAGCATGCATTTGTTGCATGATTGCAATTGTGTGGCTTGTATGGGCTTATTATTTAACTGAAAGCGAGCCATGTGCAACCATTCGCCGCAATTGGCAAGTGAGTCTCACTATGTTGTTTGGTTCATTTATCGCAGGCGCAACCAGCGAAGGCGGCGGCGCCGTTGCTTTTCCGGTTTTTACAAAACTATTGGGTGTTCAACCGCAAGATGCAAAAGTGTTTTCACTGGCAATTCAGAGTGTGGGAATGACATCTGCATCGTTACTGATTATATTGCTGAGAATTCCAGTAGATTGGCAGGTCATTCGGTGGGCAACCTTGGGTGGGGTTGCCGGCATTATTTTAGGGGTTACAAAGTTAGCGCCAGTCATATCACCAGAGATAACAAAAATGCTGTTTACTGTACTTGTGAGTAGCTTTGCAGTTACATTATTTACGCTTAATCAGGGTAGTCAGTTGCGTCATCAGCAACTTCCTGAATCGAGGGCTGTAGAATATCTGTTGCTGGTTCTGTTTGGCTTTATGGGTGGTATTATTTCCGGGCTGGTGGGGAATGGTATTGACATTGTTACTTTTTCGCTGATGGTACTATTGTTTAGAATGAGTGAGAAAGTTGCCACGCCAACTTCGGTCTTGTTAATGGCAATTAATGCGGTCGTTGGTTTTTTGTTTTATCTTTTTGTACTGGATGGATTTACGGTACAGGTGAAAGATTATTGGTTGGCGGCTGTCCCCGTTGTTGTTGTTGGGGCTCCCGTTGGGGCGTTACTCTGTTCCAGACTGTCTCGCCATACGATTGCAAGAATGCTGATGGTTTTAATTGCGATCGAATTAATCAGCTCTCTCGTTATTATCAAATTTGATATGGCAACAATAGTGATTAGTCTATTCGCATTCAGTTGTTTGTCATGCATGTATTTTGGAATGTACAGAACCAATTATTATCACAGTATATTAGTGAAATAGCCGATAGTCAGGATTAGCATTCGATGACGATAGTTAAATAAATTTCACTTTTCCAGTTACGGGTTACTAACACTGATCTTTTTGGTGCGAAGAATACGAACAAATGGCTACGAATTCAGTAATAGATGAGCATAAATTGATGCGCCATAGCCAAGCGCAATAACTGGAAACCATTTCAGATGTTCAAGAAATGAATACAGTCCTTTCGACTGCCCCATCAGCGCAACGCCAGCTGCAGAGCCAATTGATATTAATGATCCTCCTACGCCGGCAGTTAATGTGACGAGAAGCCACTGCGATAAATCCATCGGTGGTTGCATTTGTAATACTGCAAACATAACCGGAATATTGTCTATAACTGATGAAATAACTCCGATGAGGATATTGGCCCACGTATAGTTCAAATTGCCGTATATAGCTGATGAGGCTAGTTGCAGATAACCCAGTTCGGCAAGACCGCCAACACAAAAAATAATACCGTAGAAAAACAGCAAGGTATCCCATTCTGAATTTTTGACATTTACAAAAATGTCATATTCTTTATCTCCCATGCTTCTAATTTTTATCCAGTAGCTGATTAACATCAGAAAACCCAGCCCCATCATCATTCCCATAAATGGTGGAATAAACAGATATTCCTCGCAAACAACCGAGACCGCGATGGTGATGAAAAAAAACGCAGTAATAAGCAGTGCGCCTTTTTTCAAATAAACAATATCTCCGGTTTCCACTCTGGGGCGTCCCCCAGGAATAAAAAAAGTCATGATGAGCATGGGCACCAGTAAATTGATCAGGGCAGGAATGAATAACACCAGAAACCTGGAAAACTCTATTTTCCCTGCTTGCCAGACCATTAGTGTTGTTACGTCACCAAATGGGCTGAATACTCCACCAGCATTGGAGGCAACTACAATATTGATAAAGCTTAACTGGATAAAGCGGGTATTCCCTTGTGCGCAAGCCAGGATGACTGCCCCCATCACCATCGCGGTTGTTAAATTGTTGGCCACTGTGGAAAGAAAAAATGCAATCACGCCGGTTAAGACAAAAATTTGTCGGTAACTCAACCCCCAATTAATCAGAGAATGACGTATTTTCTCAAAGGTATTTCTTTCTACTAATGCGTTTGTGTAAGTCATGGAGACCAAAAGAAAGAGCAATAATTCTCCATATTCCATGAGATTATGCTTTATCAAGGCTTCGATTTGTTCTTTACTGAAGCCTTTTTTATGAACGGCATATTCAGCAACCAGTAACCAAATAATGCCTGAGGTGACCAGCACAGGTTTTGATTTTCGTAGATGGGTGATTTCCTCGGTAGCAACCAGAATATAGGCAAAAACAAACAGACCAAGACAGATCAAGCCGATACATGTCTGGGTCGCGTGAAGATTCAGGGTTTCAATCATAGTGGAATGTAATTGTTATTCTGCTGACACAGGAAGACCTGTGCTAGATAATGATATTTCTGATCTAGAATAGGCATTGCTGTGTTAAGTCTCTAGAAAAAAGTTAGGCTGTATTCCTTGTCAAATCCCTCATGTATATTATGGATTTCCTGTTCCAATTCATCTGGCTCCATTTGTTTAAACGGCAGCCATTCATATTTCATTTTGCGCCACAATATTTCAATCCGGTT
>DRLZ01000197.1 GCA_011322755.1 Crenotrichaceae bacterium | reverse complement strand
TGGATATTAGTCGTCGTCAACAGGGGCTGTCTTTCAAGCTGGGAAGGCAGAATGCACATGGCGGTGGTGTGCTCGGACGCTATGACGGGCTTAATTTAGGGTGGCGCTTTTCACCTCAGTATAGAGTCGGTGTTATATACGGTATGCCAGTGCAAAGTACCGTGGAGTCGTTGGATAGAAATACTAAATTTTATGGTGTGAATTTAGAAACTGGTTTATGGGCTAACCGTTGGGAAATAAATGGATACTATATCGAACAAAAAAATAGAGGTGCGATGGATCGTCAAGCTTTAGGAGCCGAGGTGCGCTACCTGCATTCTGATGTTAATGTTTACAGTATTATTGATTATGATATTTACTTCAGATCATTAAATCTTTTTAGCACGCAGGGTAGCTGGGTTACTTCACAAAAGGATATTTATACATTTATATTGGATTATCGTAACGCTCCTCCCATCGCTACAAGTAATGCACTAATTGGTCAAACAGTTCAAACCCTAAGTGAGCTGCGCTTAATATATAGTGAAGCTCAGATTAAGGCGTTAGCTGAAGATAGGACTCCTCAATCAACTATTTTTATGGTCGGGTATACTCACAATATTCGCGAAACGTTGCGTTGGAATATTGATGTTAGTGCAAATAGAATATCTTCAATGCCGGCTTCTGGCGGTGTTGAGGAAGTACCATCTAACGGTGTGGGCTACTATATTTCCACTCAATTTACAGCTACAAATATCTGGCATAAAGGCGATAGCCATATAGCGGGATTGGGAGTCAATAGTAGTGGTACATCAAATACTGCTACTGTGTTTATTAACAGTTTATTTATGCTTGGAGATAAATGGTATGTCAATCCTCGATTAAGCTTTAGTTATGATTATTACGATAACGGGGATAGCCGAGAAACTATATCTCCAGGGATGAAGATAGACTACCGTATAAGACGGTATGTTACGTTAGAGTTTGATAGTGGTTACGAATCGGGCACACAATATCTTTGGTATGGGGAACAAAAAATAAAGAGTTATTTCTTTGATATCGGTTATAGAGTTAACTTCTAACATTTGAGAGCTATTTGTTTGTTTGGCTATTTTATTGATGTACAGCTGTCAACCTGTTAGATGTTATCTTTCGGCATATCTAAATAGAGAATGTGAACTAGGTGTGAAGATTGTTTTTTATCTGCAGGGAACTACTTGGCTCTATTTTGAAAGGTGCTGAAGAGTTTCAGGGTTCTGCGGATGGCCAATTATGTAATGGACTACTGTATATACTTGAATTTACTCAGTGATAACCCCCGCAGTATCGCTGAACAATCTGAATTGACTATTTTTTCAAACTGATTGAGATCATGAATGGATAGATAGCATGTTGTGTCACAGGAGAAATGAATGAAAAAGTTTTCTCAATCCTTTACCACCTCTGTTATTGTTCTTGCTCTAAGTGCTTGTGGTGGCAATAGTGGTAGTGGGGGAAGCGATGGTGACATTTCCCTCATTGGTTCTGTCGATAACATTGGTTACAGCATCCAGAGAAGTCCCAGCTTTGCGGAGCGTTTTCTGGATTTGCTCGGTAACAGCGTGTATGCGCTAGGTACAGGCACTACGGTTGATCAGATTGTAGCCATCCCTTATAACCGGGAAAAAGGTCAGGCGGCGTTAGATGCCGCGGTTACCGGTGATCTTGGTACCGATGGTAGTTTCAGTCTAAGTCTGGATGGTTCCCGGGATTACGTCCTTTTGCTGGTGAATAGCACGGCGACTCAACCGCAGGACAAGGTGGTCGCCTATGTCACCATGGAGTCGTCCACGACGGGGGATTCTGTTGTAGCCTTGCCGATATCCCATGCAAATTCAACGATTGACCTGGGTAAGGTTTCTCCCAGCACTGGTTATAGCGATGAAGCATCAGGTGAGCGCAGCGCCGAGGATCTCGCGGTAGATTTTAGCGCAAGCCTGGAAAGTCTGCTGGCGCGAGCGAAATTCGATGACGCCTATAAGAACCTGGTAAATGAGTATCTCAATACCAATGGAAGTACCTGGTGGCGAGCACAGGTGCAGTTTGAATGGTATGGGGGTGGTGATCCCGCTATCTTTTCGACCAGTGCTCCCACGGATATTTCGGGTTATCGTTATGATGGTTATCGGGTCTATTTCGATAACAACAGTTCCGAGATGGATTTCTCCCGTCTGTGTGATCAAAGCGATTCTCTGGAAATAGCGCCACCAGCTCTGGTTACGATTATTGATCAGTACAACGGTAACAGCATCGTTGGCACCATTGATACATCGGCTCCAGCGGACAATGGCAATGTTGCTGTTAGAAGTGGTGACTCAAACTACTGTTATGATGCAGTGAATTATGAGATGGCTTTCAGTGCCAACAATGGTAGTAGCGGGGTGTTTTTTGGTGTGCCAGTCGGCGCACTGATTCTAGACAATCCACCTGATGGTTGGTGGACCTTAAGCCTTAATGGTACCCAGAAAGCCGTGTTCGATCTGGGAGCGATGAAGCCGGTGGGTGCCAGTGGTAATCCCGAGGTGTTTTTGCCGTTACCGAGTTTTACCGTTGATGGTGCCGGAAAAATTACCGGTATTTCAGTTGCCTGGATGGAGTACGCCGGTTCCACCTACCAAACCGTGGATGTGAGCGCGGTGGATGATCTGGTGGAAGATTCCTTTATCGAGATTGGCTGAGATGGCGGTGGTAGCAGTACGGAAGTTAGCGATATTGTTTACAACAATTCCATCAGTAATCTGCTTACATCAGCGATACCAACCAAAGATTGGGATTTTAACGGTACGGCCGGAAACCCAGTAACCTGGATCAAGATGGGTTATACCATGGCGGGTATCAATTACGCAGTTGTGTGGGAGTCTGGTAGGTAGTTTTTGCTTGATCATTGTAGAGGGTAACGCCTTGAACCATCATCTGGTTGCAGATGTGGTGCAACATCGCCGCATTTACTGCATGTTTCCCAGATCCGGTGGTAGTCGGGGAGGTCTTTGACCCTTCAAGATGCTCTTGCGTTGGGAAGAGGGAGGCGTTTATTCTTCCTGTTCATATTTCTTCTGGGTTGGGACTACATGGACGTGCGTCAAGCCAAATCATTCATTACTTTAGCTGTTATGGCGCTGCATTCGCCAATGTTGTGGGGTGCGCCTCCAGAGCTTAGTGATTGGACGGTCGTTGGTGGCCCTGTTTCATCTCCCTACACGATGAATGGCAGCAGCTCCCCTTGCCGTATAGATGGAGCAGATTTTTTCAGCGGCGGCTCTACTGTTGTCAACGTGGCACCCTCGTCCAACGACTTTTACGGTACTGTCATTACCGATATTCCAGCTCCATCCCCCGACTCAGATAGAGATACCATCGCCCCAGAAGTCATGCCACCAGCAAGGCTCCGACGCGCGTTTATGGGCCCCGTTGGGTTTATCGATCTCGATCCTGCTCATGGTGGGCAAGCTCCTTCAGTGACGGATAACCAAACTGAGACGTTTTCATATAGCCCGCTAATCGACACAGTCATCGGGCCGCTGGCTGCCGGCCATCATCAGCTTAACTGGTTCGCCCGGGACGAAGCTGGCAACATTGGGCAAGGCATTCAACACATCGATATTTTGCCTTTTGCCAATTTGTCCGTTGACCAAACAGTAGGCAAAGGTGGCGAGGTGAGAGTCTATGTATACCTCAGTGGCGAAGCGCCTCACTACCCGGTGCGAATTCCTTACACTGTTTCAGGCAGTGCCAGTGCCGAGGATCATGATGCGAAGGACGGTACCATCGTGATCGATGAAGGAACCGTGGGTTCCATGACGATCGAGGTATTTGAAGATGACATCACCGAGATAGATGAGACCATAGCGATTACCATGGGCTCGATTGATCACGCCGTAGCCGGTAGCTATGTCTCACATATCATCACCATTACTGATCGCAATCTCGCCCCAACTTTGACTCTTTCGGCTAGACAAGGCGGTGATACGACCCAAATCACGCCTGATGGGGGTATCGTCATACTCACTGCGACTGCCCATGATCCCAATCCTGGCGACTCCCTGCTGTTCGACTGGAGCCAGTCGGATCAAGTCATGGGTGCGCCCGACTGCACTGAACCATGGCTTGAAATGGATCCAAGCTCATTGACACCGGGTGACTACCGCATCCAGGTCTCAGCGATTGATGATGGAGAACCGGGGCTGCAAACCCAAGCTGAGCTTTGGCTAAACGTCGTCTCAGAGCCTGAAGTCTCTGAGCCAAACAATAGTCTCAAACCTTCTCAAATTTCGGGATACGGCACGACAGAGTACCCATCTTTGACAGGAAAAAAGGTCATCAACGAGTATGGTGCGGAACCTGGGGCGATAGGTTGGTCTATCGATAGCGTAGCCGAAGCGCTAAATTACCCGGCAATGATTACCACTCAGGAAGGCCTGGTACTGAAACGCGGCCTTCTCCATCGAGAGATCGAATCAGACAACCACACTGCGACCCTTTCATGGGGGGATATGCCCCAATCTCTGCCAGCTGATGTCAGCGCTAGCGCCTTTTTAACCTCGCTGGAAATTCTGGGATTGGCAAATACAGGTCAGTCCGTCGATCTCGTCATCCCTCAAGAAGGCCATGGTGATAATAAACAGATAGCTCAGCTCCTTACCTATTCAACTACCTTTGGTCTTAATCCGTTCGTGGAAGATAGATTTAACCGACTGGCCAGTAGCCAACGTATCGGAGATTTTTGCCCACCACCAGGCAGCGATCAGTACCAGTCTGGATTGGCGGATGCCTTCGACTGTATTCAAATTACAGTTGAGGATGGCGGCCCAAATGATGCCGATGGTTACCGCAACGGTTCTCTTGCACTGAACGTAGGCCTAGTCACGCGAGAACAGGATGATGGACCACCGCCTCCCACTGCGCCAGAGGAGGGCGACGATGTTTCAGAACTACAGGAGAAGTCCAATTCGGAGTTTGCCAATACCGGCGTAGCTACAGATGTTCGTAGCGGGGCAGGTTCTACTTCTTGGTTATGGCTCGCAATCACTGCTCTTGCCTTGGGCGTCAGGCATACTGGATTCATTCACCGCATGGTACCGAAAGGTAAATAAACAGGGGGGTTCGAATCGCCGCGTAAAGGAGCCTAAGCTCTTTTAACTCAAAAAGCCGGTTAGGGATGAACTCTAACCGGCTTTGTTGTTTTGATGATTTTCGCTCTCGTTATAGGGAATGTTGGGGCTCTATTTCGGTCTATGCTATGGGTGAAAAAGCAAGACCGCCATGTTTCCTCGAGCATGGCGGTCAATGCTAATTCTCTTCTCTTATTATGTTTTCACACAGCCGTTCTTATCGTCCTCTCTGTCTGAATTTAAATGCTCCAAAGACCAACAGACTACCCATTACTAACAGAAGTGAAGAGGGTTCTGGAACGGGTCTGACTTCATCCACATTCAAAATGACGCTATACCACGCTGGCCCGGCAGGTGCATTGTCATTAAATTCAACGATAGTTGTATTGTTGTTGGCTAGAGTAGGTTGCTGGGTGATAGTAACAAAACCTCCGTTGCGCACATCGATTTCTTCCAGAGAGGCATACCATTCCCAATTGGGATCCAAAGTAGGTGCTGGCGTATAGCCAGAGGACCAGGCTTCATAGCGGATTTCTGCTGGGGGTGCTTCTGGCCATGATGGATACCACTCGATTGGGGTCCCAGCACCAAATGTCAGCACTGTAGGTTCGTTGCCATCCCCGTCATGGTGTCGTCCGACGGCGGCGAAGTCCATATGGTGTCACTGGAGAACGCCATCACCGCTATAAATCAACTCATCTGATCCGTCGATGAAGGCATCGACTTGAATGGTAACGGCTGATGCCGCGCCCATTCCCAATAGCAGTGGCGCGAACAATGCACTCTTTAGCAGCTTGTTTTTCATTGTCCATCTCCTTCTTCAACTTGGTCGGTTTGACTCTTTGCTACTCATTGTTAGTGAATGCAAAAGAGATTCCCCTAGCGAGATGAAGAGAGGTCAGACAAAATAGTTGCCCGAAGATATGGCTATGAATACCGCTTGGCAAAGGGCGATGGCAATTAGGTGTGCGACACAATTATGTCGTTTTTATTCTGGCTCCCTGGCCAAATTATGGGTGCGACCGGCATTTGTTTGGGTGGTTGTTAAGTTTCTCGACAGTGCCAAGTTTTCCGGCATCAGAGATTCCTTGATTTTCTGTGTGAACCACTATATCACCGCGACAAATCCCTCAAACTGAGGTGGCCCCAGGTAGATATCCTTTTTCGATCCGCCAGCATTGGCGTGGGCTTTTCTGAAGGCTTCAGATTTGGTCCAGTTTTCAAAATCTTGTTGGCTTTCCCATTCAGAGTGGGAGGCGAAGAGGGTGTACTCTTCGGTGGAGGGCCCTTGCAGGAGGTGGAAAGATTTGAAGCCGGGCACGGTGGCCAGATAGGTATCTCTGTTCTTCCAGATGTTGATGAAATCCTCTTCGCAGCCAGGGGCGATTTTGAAGCGGTTCATAGCTATGTACATTGGTTCCTCCTCCCGGGATGTGAATGTAGCAGATAGAGATACTACTGTAAGAAGATATACTGGTCTAAGTTTTATTAATAATTGGCGTGAATAAAGTAAAAAAGGAGAAGAGGATGTTTGCCTATAAGAGTATTTTGTGCGCAACCGATTTTTCGCAAAATTGCAGCCAGGCGTTCAAGCGTGCGGCCGAGTTGGCGCGTGCCTATGGCGCCAAACTGACGCTAATGCATGTGGTGGAGTATTTTCCCGAGCAGCGTTCCAATGAGTGGATCGAGCGAGAGGGGGAGGATCCCAAGGACTTCGAGCAGCGCAAGGCCCAGGAGGGGTTGGACAAGCTTGCCGGGCAGGTCGACATCGATGTCGATCAGGAGATTCGTTTTACCAACCAATCCGCCAAGCATGAGATCATCCGCTACGCCGATGAGCATGGGATCGATCTCATCGTCGTTGCCAGTCATGGTCAACATGGTATCTTGCCGGAAGTCGGATCCACCACCCACGCTCTGACCTATCGAGCGCCCTGCGACGTGTTGGTTGTGCGTGCTACCGAGTAACTCGTCTCCAGACCTCGACGCTTTTATGTTCTCCGGCGTTGGGGTCTGTTATTGATCCCAGTATAAAGCCAGCCCAATTATAGAACGCCTTCAGCGCTCCAAGCGTCTCCCAGCCCTACGTTGCCACTCGTTAACCAATAATGCCCCCCGGCTCAAGCGGCGATACAGTAAATGAATTTGACAGATCCGGGAGTCCATCGGGAAAACTCCCGGTCGTGAGCCGCCAAGCACACGACATGGGAGAGATCCGATGGACAAGTATAGAACTCTAATCCATTCCAATTGAGAGTGTAAGTACCATGTCTTATTCATTCCGAAATGTCGAAGGAAGATACTATATGGCCGGTTGAGACGGTATTTGGGTGAAGGGTTCTATCAATTGGCAGAGTCGAAAGAAAGCCGGACCGAGGAGAGGGGATGGTGGCACATACTGATGAGTATCTTGCCGAAGTATGTGGTTACGGAGGCAGTGGGTGCGGTTCACTTTGTCCGGAGTTAAGGAACCTCTGATTAATTCGTGAATGGCTGCTGATCGGCTAGAATTTCCGGCTTCTGCGTTGTAAATTTTGGCAATAGCACCACTACTTGTGCCCTTTGGGTATTGCCCGCGATTTACGCCTTGAATCCGAAAATTCTATCTCGCTCATCATTCCACCCAGAATTAATCAAAGGTTCCTTAATGGATAGCGCAAAGGAAACTTCGTCGGTCACTATTTCTGTAATTCGAAGCGATCGACTTTAGTTGGTGGAGTGTCCACTGGGGG
>DRLZ01000196.1 GCA_011322755.1 Crenotrichaceae bacterium | reverse complement strand
AACGGTGTACAACAATCATGCCTTGTGAAGAACTGTAATCCTGAAAGATCGCACCCACTTCAATATCGACTGTTGTACCTTCGTTATTGAGCGCTTGAAAATGGTCACCAACTGACAGTTGCTGATGGTAGGCGTACGGTTCAGATATCAATGCCACTTCACCGTTCAGATAGCGTTGCCATTGTCTGCTTGAATCACCGTCCAGCAGATGAAATCCTTTGCTTTTACTCTGCCCTGGATTCAGAACCAGCAAGGCGATGGATTGATTGTTGATTTGTAACTGACTTGTTTTGCCGGTACTAATTGCGCTTATTCCGGACAGCTTGTTGACTTCAGTGAGCCAGAATGTTTCCAGGTTCCCCTCAACTTTGCTGCCATCAGCATTTGTGGAAGAAATATACAAATCGTTTTGCAAGGTAATATCAAGCCATTCAGCAAGCGTGTGGCGAAACGAAGTGGTCATAATGCCAACACCGACAGTTGTGGATACAGCAATCGCTAAAGCAGTAATCGCCAGACTGGTGCGGCTGAGAGAGCTGCTGATACCGCGCAGCGCCAGTTTAAAAATTGTAGAAGGGAAGGCAAAGAGACGTCCCAGCAGTTGTAGTAGCAATTTTATCAGGCCAGGCATCATCAAGCTGTAACCGATGACGAGAATAAACAAGGCGCCAAAACCTGCCACCAAATGTCTTGAAAACAGGTAAAGGAGCAGGAATGAAAAGGCAATCAATAACAGTCCTGCGAACATCAACATCGGCATGATACGCTGGTTTCGTTGTTCCAGCCCGGAAACGCGATGCACTGATACGGGTGAAATTCTGGCCGCTTCAATAGCGGGAGCAAGCGTTGCCAGCAACACAGCGATCATGGTCAAACCGAGGCCTTTGATTAAAAACACCGGTTCAATGTGTAACAGACTGGTTGTAATCTCAGCGTAAACATCATGAATCGTGCGGGTGACCAGACTTAACAGGTATTTGCTTAACACAATCCCAAGAACAATTCCGGATACACCTCCCAAAACAGCCAGCAACAGTGCTTCTGTCAACATTTGCATGAATATCTGCTGGCCGGTTATACCCAGCATACGCTCGATTGCGAACTGCTGACGACGTTGTAAAACCGAAAATGTCATGGTGTTGTAGACCAGAAAACAGCCAACCAGCATGGCAAGCAAACTCATGGCTGTAAGATTGGTACGAAATGCAGCTGTCATTTGTTCCAGAGTGTGGCTGCGTGTGGAGCTGGGAATGAGTCGTACTGAACCCGGTATTAATTGTGATAGCTTTGTCGCTTGCTGTGGATTAAGTGTAAGCGCTATGCGGTCCAGCTTGCCGTATTTGTTAAGTAGATCCTGTGCGCTAGCAATATCAGTGATTAATAAATTGTCATACACGGATTGCTCAGGATTGTTGAGAATCCCGGTAATAGCGAGTTCCTTCTGAATCGTGTTGACTCGTATTTTCAGTTTTGATCGAGGCGAAAGGTTAAGTAAATCTGCTGTGTGTCCGGTAATGAGTGCAGCATTTTTGCGGGTTAACAAATCAAACCAGCTTTGTTTGTTCAGCGCATGAGATTGTTGCGATAGAAGTAAACTCAGGGCAAAAGGATCAATTCCAATCAGCTGATACTGCAACCCTTTAATAGCAAGCTTGCCTTCGACCACGGGCGCAATGTCACGATATCCCCATTCTATCCTCAGTTGTGTGTATAAGGTTTCCTTGAAGCCCTGATCAGTTGAGGAGATGAGATAATGTGTCGCTTGTCCTGAGAGCTTATCAACTGAATCAGCAAACGACTGTTTTGCGCTTTCGTTGGCAATATCAACAGCAATCATCACCGCGCTGCCAAGCGCAATACTGAGAATGGTTAACCATAATTGCCAAGGATGTTTGATAAAAAACCGAACGCTTGTTTTTAACAGGCTCCAGTGAATTGCTTTTACCATGCCAGTGTTGTGTTCGCTTTACTAATCTTGCCGTTGTTCATTTCCAGAACGCGATGGGCACGGCTGGCAACAATCTCACTGTGAGTAACCATAACCAGCGTTTGCTGATGTTGTTCTGCCAGACCGGTTAATAAATCAAGAATGCGCAATCCAGTGTTAGCGTCAAGATTTCCGGTAGGTTCATCGGCAAGCACTAACATGGGTTGATGGATCAAAGCGCGGGCAATGGCAACCCGTTGTTGCTCGCCACCAGACAGTTGATCCGGAAACGCATGTTGTCTATTCTGCAAGCCGATTGTGTCCAACCACTCCATCACCTGTTGGCAACGCAGATCAGCAGCGATGTTACATAGCTCCAGTGGTAAGGCAATATTTTCGTAGACAGTTAGAGTCGGGATCAGATTGAAAAGCTGATAGATAAAACCAATGTGTTGCCGCCTGAATAATGTCAGCTGTGGCTCAGGAAAAGAGCTTAATGTCTGTCCAGCCATAATGATTTTCCCGTTCGCTGGTTGCTCTATTCCGGCTAGTAAATTCAACAAGGTCGACTTGCCTGAGCCGCTGGCGCCGAGCAAGGCAATGACTTCGCCTTTTTCAATACTAAAGCTGGCAGTGTCGATAACAGTATGCATGTCTCCGGCTTCCTGATATGCAAAACACAGATTACTGGCAGTAAGCAGTGGTTGATTAGACATTGGTGATGGGGTACCGGTGAAGTGGATGGCAATGGAAAATGATGATGGCAATCATGATAACGCAAGTCGCCTGGAAACAGTTCAGGAGGGAACCTCTAAAAACCTGAAACTCAACCCCAAAGCACAATACTATTCGATCTTTTTAATAAAGAACAGGGGATCAAGCGATCAAATTTATTTTTCTGGAGCGAGTCATCGTAATCCAAATCTCAGGTTTTGCCGCAACAACGCTTGTATTTCTTTCCGCTTCCGCACGAACACGGGGCATTTTTACCAGTGTTTGTGTTCTGGTTTTGATTCTGGATGGATTTGACTGTTCCATCCAGGTAATACCAGTGTGAAGACTTTTTCACAAAACGGCTGATTTCATTCAGAACCTGTTGTTTACCGTTCAAGGTATGGTAAGCCTTGAAATGAACAACACCTTTATTGTCTGCCTGAGTACCTTTTTTTGTCTCAATGATTTCAAGTTGCTGCCACTGAACATTGTCAAGATCACAGTCAACAGATTTGGGGCGTGTGCTGGTATCCCAGGTCGCCAGGAGGTAGTCTGGATTGTTTGTGGCAAAAGCGGAATAACGCGAGCGCATCAGTTGCTCGGCGGTCAGCGCATGCTGTTCACCATTATGCAGCGGTTGGCAGCAATCAGCGTAGGGTTTTCCAGAACAGCACAGACAGCTTGCACTGTCGGTTGGTGTTATTGAAGTCATGGCGATGTTGGCTTTTAGATGTGGTTACAGAATTTGGTATTCACTCACGATTTCACCACCAATCAGATGCTCCTGAATAATGCGCTCAAGAACTTCTGGATTGCACGAGTGATACCAGACAGCATCGGGATAGACCACAGCAATGGGCCCTTGTTGGCAGAGTTGCAGGCAATTCACTTTGCTACGATAAATACCTCCGGAGCCAGTCAGTTCGAGTTCCCGCAAGCGTTGTTTAAGATAGTTCCAGGCTTCCAGACTTGCTGTTTTATCACAACACTTGGGCTTGCTTTGATCCGCACATAAAAAAATGTGTCGTTTGATATCAGGGATACCAAGTCGCGCAGAGATTTTTGAGAGTTGTACAGTCATATCGATACTATATTATTAGCTTGGTTTCAAAGCAGAAAGAATGCTCGCATTGATCTGAATCAACTGAATTGGTACAAACACCAATGTTTTTACATGTATTAATAAAATCTATTGATATAACATGAATAATCAATTAGATGAATAATTATTTTCGGGATATAGTGACTCATGTAAACAGTTCTTTCTATCAATGTATTTATCTGGAGTAAACCATGTCAAATGAAGGATACCACGAACCACTGGATAAATTGTCTAACGAGACAATGGATATGCACCGCGCAATTACTTCACTCATGGAAGAGCTGGAAGCTGTCGATTGGTATAACCAAAGAGTCGATGCGTGTACAGATAGTGAGTTAAGAGCAATTCTGGCTCATAACCGGGATGAGGAAAAAGAACATGCAGCGATGGTGCTGGAATGGATAAGACGTAAAGATTCTGCTTTGGATAAAGAGCTAAGAGATTATTTGTTCACAGAGAAATCCATTGCACATGTCTGAGTAAAGTGTATTGAATTAACAAATCATGTCAGGAGAAATCATATGTATTTGAATGTACCAGATATCGTTTTTAAAACACGTGTTCGCGATGAAAGTATTGGGGGAGATAATCCGTTTCGTTGGCAGGATGTCAGTTCTGAAACGTTGTTTAAAAACAGGAAAGTGGTTGTGTTTGCGCTTCCAGGCGCGTACACACCAACTTGTTCGAGCACTCACCTTCCAGGTTATGAAGAGAAATACAAAGAAATCATTTCACAAGGTGTTGATGAGGTATATTGTTTGAGTGTGAATGATGCATTCACCATGTTTCAGTGGGGCAAACATCTTGGTATTAGCAACGTCAAGATGTTGCCGGACGGCAATGCTGATTTTACCCGTGGGATGGGAATGCTGGTCAAAAAAGAGAATCTTGGTTTTGGATACCGTTCCTGGCGTTACTCCATGTTGGTGGATGATAAAAAAATTATTAAATTATTCAGTGAACCTGGACAAATTGATAATTGCCCTGATGATCCTTTTACAGTCAGTGGTGTTGATATCATTCTGGATTATTTGAGATAACGATAATTGAACAGTTTGTCCCTCTGTGTCAGAGTGATCCTGGAACATAGCCGACGGGTTTGAAGTGGCAGAAAATATTTGCAAAACTTTTGCCATTTAAGGCGATAGGGCGCCCGTGTTTTAATCGGGCACCTTCATAAAACACCATTTCTCCAGGCTTGAGCAGTAGATGATGCTCTCGATAGTAATTGTCTTCGATTACCAGCGGCCAGTCTTCATTGATCTCTTGATCAACATTGATAATCGCACTGATAATGTGTGTTTCGAGTCGATCACGGTGAGATTTCAGAATGGCTTTGTGGTGATAGATTCGAATTCCGTAAACATAAGTTGGCTCTAGTGCCTCACCACACCATTTTTCCAGCAACGGTTTCATGGTGTCATGGATTGTTTGTCGTAATTCAGGAGTTAGATCGACCAGGGTACTGCTTTTAGCGCCTTGTTTCTCGTT
>DRLZ01000195.1 GCA_011322755.1 Crenotrichaceae bacterium | reverse complement strand
CCGGAAATATGACCAATGTTTTTTTCGCCACTATCGAAATCCAGGGTTTTCCATTCAGCTTGACGGAGTAGCCGATTTTCAAGATTTTGCATGGCCTTGTCATGAATCTGTTCGACACTAAGGGATTCATGAACAGAGTCTGAGGATATAAAATCAACTATTTCAGGCTTGTCAATCGCATATGCAATCACCGGATTGGCTTGTGACTGCCCATCATTCCTGTAAAGCTCTCTTGTTAATGAATCTGCATTAGTTGATGTTGCCCAGTCGGAAGTTTTTAAAGCAGGAAACAATGTATCCGGTAAATCTTTGGTTAATGAATAATTGGCATGACCGTTTTTTTGAACATCAACAGCTTCGCGGTTAACATTTTGCTGACCAGTTTTATCGTGTAACCCAAGTAAGTTGGCAACAACAGCAATTGATGTTCGCTGTTCCTGGGTCATTTTATTATTGAAGAAACCTGTCAATCGTCCCGATGGTTTTGCGATACCTCTTGCTAAACGCAACAGGGTTAATTTGTATGTTTGGGCTGCTTGTGTTGACAGATAGACATCCAGGAGAGCGCATGCAGATTGCAGTTCTTTATATGGATCAAGATTGTCAGTCAGAATCTCTCTGAGTAAATGTGCAACGCAAGCACCGGACTGTTCCAGCATTGATGCCAGAATTGCATAATCTTTGTGTGCCATTAATGTGGCAAATCTTTTCAGCTCTTTTTGATCAATTTTATTGTCTGCACTGGCAACAAGTAAAAAAACCATGCCAGGTGCATATGCCAGGCACTTCATGCGGGTTGTTTCGGTTTGAATCGAGTTGTTTTTAATCATATTCCTTGCTAGTTTTTAAAAATTAGATAACCAGAATTTTTTTACTTGAAAGTATTATCAAAATTGACGAGATATCATACTGATCGATTATGACGTTTGTACCAACAAAAGGTGTTTGAAAAAATATTGTTTACTAATAAAAATAAATTTAATCCATATCAATATCAACAAAAGTAAAATATGAGGATAACAATCTATATTTCAATAGAACCTATTCTTTTTGCACTACCCAAGTGGTTTTTATGTTTATTTTGTGGGTTACCACTTAAGCTTAGAAGATAATCAGATTAAAAACACGAATGACTCGGTAATTTAGGTGTGAAGCAAGAGGTCTTGATCAAAAACTGTGAACATGGTAGGATTTTGGCGAGCAGTACTATTCTGCTGTAGAGTAATAAACAGCGAAGGCCAATGTTAAATACAATTCAGATATATTTGTGTTTATCAGCTGTATTACACAGAGATCAAGGAAAAGTGCCTCAAGACTTGTTTTTCCCTTGTACCGCGTTGACTAACATCCCGAGAATTTCTCCTGCATATAGCCCCAGTACTGCAGAGATAATAATTGTTTCTGGTGATAGTGATAGTAACAAAGCTAGCATGCCAAAACCACATGATGTTATAAGAGCACATTTAAAATGTATTCCAAGTGAATATTTCATTACAGTAGACAGTTGGGAGCCTCTAATAAAAACCCACGATAATCCACTGATTGTTCATGCATTTCTATTCTTGAAAACTTTGCCTGGGTTTTCGTCTTTTGATGGTGTTGACATTCGCTCAGCGGCTTGCCTTTGGGCGCTGAATGTGCAGACGCCACATTGTTTTGCTTAATCGCCGCTCCCGCCTGATTCTTGGTGAGGAACTATTTTCTTATATTCAGACATCTAGGAGTCTCGATTCTATATCACAGGTAGCGAATACAAGACTTAAACAGCTATCTTCAATTGGGCTGAACGCATGAATTTGCGTTAAATGCTTATACCAAGATGATCGTCAATATCTTGTTTTGAGAAACCGATTTTTTTAGCAATTTTGTCAGCGTGGCTGATTCTGGAAATGCCAGGTATCAAATGATAAGTCGGCCCTGAATGGTCCACACCATCATCAGCAAATTCTACCTGCCATGCCTGGCCTATCTGTCGATTAATAAAATGATCGACCAGCTGGTGATTATGTGTAATCAGCAGCGTTGTCACTTTCTTGCGAAAAAAGCCATCAAGTACATTGATTGATGTTTCCATTCGTTCTTCGTAGGTTGTGCCTTCCGAAAGTTCATCCAGAATCACCAGGCTGCGCTCAGTTGACATCATGAAGATTTCCCTGGTGCGTTTCAACTCGGCACCAAAACGTCCTTCACCATCGCTCAGTGAACTAAATTCAGGCGCTTGGTAGAAAATAAAATCAGCGACTACCAATTCAGCATGTTGGGCAGGAACTTTGCAACCCAGTTGAGCCAGTAGTTGAATCTGTGCGATTGTTTTACAAAAGGCAGTTTTGCCTCCGCTGTTAGGTCCGGTGATAAATAACAGGCGATTGTCGGTAAGATTAATGTGATTACCAACATAGCCCGGGTTGTTATAGGCAAGAATTGGG
This sequence comes from Crenotrichaceae bacterium, assembly GCA_011322755.1. Classification (GTDB taxonomy): domain Bacteria; phylum Pseudomonadota; class Gammaproteobacteria; order Methylococcales; family DRLZ01; genus DRLZ01. The sequence goes on along the minus strand of DRLZ01000195.1, from coordinate 6,087 downwards.
TTTTTAGCCTGTTCCACTTGAATCGCGTGTTGATTGGAGTCGATAAGCCTGGGGAATACCATTTCACTGCCGAATTGATCAGCATAGCTTTTAAACGATAATAACTGATCCAGCTGTCCCAGCACTTCGAACATTTGTTGTACGTCTTCTGATTGTCTGAACTCATCTCTGAGCTTGTAAATACAGCTATCTCGATCGAATGTACCGACGACAGGAATATAGGCCAAAAGCAGTGGTGCACCGACAATCATCGCCATATTTCTGACAATCCCCGGGATTCTCATCCATTCGAGTATTGGAAAAAGGTTCAGCAGAAAAAATAACCCAATCATTATGCCAATAAAAATCGGTTTAAACAGGGTTGGGCGAAATCGTAATGCCGGTATCCAGGGTTTTTTCTCTTGTTGTGTTTTTACTCCACTTTCAGTGATGTAGGCGGGTCCCTTGATGAGTGAATAAAGACGTGATTGAGAAAAATGCTCTATTTGTTTGATTAATCCTGAAAGATAATCGCTGTGTGGTTTTTGAATGGCCTGTAAACCTTCTGTCAGATTGACCACACATTGGGTACCTTTGCGATATTGCTCATATCCGTAGCCTTCTATTTCTTCTGATTTGTCTGACGCACCAAACATACCCAGAAATGTTCCATACAGTAATTGATACAGAAAAGGTTCTGAAACAGCTGTCTCGGCAACCAATTGTTTTAAAGATTGTTCAAGCTGGGGGTTGTTGTCGAGTTCTTGTAAGGATTCCTGAACAGCTTGAATTTTTTCGCGTTGTTTGCCCGGGTTCGTCAGGGAGCGGTATAGTGAAACTTTCCCGGCAGTGGTCTGACATTGATTCACCACATCGAATAACGCATCCACTTCGATTATTCTGAATGTAGCTTCGTCAATAACACCTTCACCCGTCGGTAAAGGTTTAAAAAGATCAATGGACGGTGGTTGTTTGGCGTCTGTTCTAAAAATTGGCTGCATTGTTTTATGCCTGTTGGTTTTCTTGAATCATACCCAGTTCTTCAGGTATTTAATATAATAAGTAACATATCGAATCTAAAGGCACAAGAATCAAAATCAATCTGCAACTAGAATGGGAGTCGTTATCTATCACTTTCACGACTGGAGTATAAAATATGAATGATCACGTTTACAAACACATCGAACTTACTGGAAGCTCAACAACAGGAACCGATCACGCGATTCAAAATGCAATCAGCAAAGCAGCCAAAACAGTTAAAAATATGCATTGGTTTGAGGTGGTTGATACGCGAGGATATATTGACAACGGTGCTGTACAACACTGGCAGGTGACGATAAAGATTGGTTTTAGAGTAACCGATTAGCGTTCTGCTACTCAGTTATCCCAAGAAACTGTGGTCTATTTATGATCTACCCACTCGTAGATTTCGACCTCTTGAGGCGGACATTTACTGCATCCGCTAGCACAAGGTGTTCCGCTATCCAGGACACGTAGCCGACCCTTGTCAACCCAGCGTTGAAGCATCTTTCGTAAGGCATCTGGTTCGACATCAAAACGATAGCTTAAATCCTTGAGGGGAACCCGGCGGTTGGTTTGAATGTATTCCTTGAGTTCAGACAAGATCATTGATGTGTCCTCCTGTGGAATAGAGTGTCTGTTGATTTCAGTGTGCTTGTGGTTGGATTATGTTGTCCGCAGCTTTTGATTGTATCGATCAAAATAACGCCCTAGCAGCCAAAGAATAACAATAACGAGACCCAGCGCAAGTGACAGGACACCCAGCCATGTCATCGAGTGTTGTGGATGTCGATCCCATGTTGCCACTTGATAAAAACCGGTTGCTGTCAGGTAAGCCAGCCCTGTTGTCCAGAATCCGACAAACATTGCCCATTTTTGTCCTGCTTCTCGATATACGGCTGCAATCGCTGCAACACAAGGCATATACAGCAGAATGAATAACAAATAGGCAAATGCACCGATTGTTCCATCGAATCGGCTTTGCATGGCAGCATAGGTTTTTAGCTCGACACCTTGTTGTTCGGCAGTCGCCGATAAGTCGCTGACTTCATCAATTTTTATTCCAAGAGGATCGAGTAATGCGTCTGCTATGTCAGACAAGTTTTCTGGTATGGTTGCAAATGCAGCAGCGATTCCTTGCACCACATCGGGAGCCTGTATGCTTGTTTCAGCAGAATCTGCGACAGAATTGTGTTGATTGTCAATCTGGCTATACAGAGTATCCAGTGTTCCAACCACCACTTCTTTTGCTAAAATTCCGGTGAATATACCGACAGCAGCAGGCCAGTTATTGTCAGATAAACCCATGGGTTCAAAAACAGGTACTAATTGTTTGCCAATGCTTGCCAGAATTGATTTGCCATCGCTCTGGTGATCAACACTTCCATCGGCAGCAATGGTATTAAGTACGTTTAAAACCAGTACAACTGGAATAATGACTCTTCCTGCACGAATTACGAAACCTTTTAACCTGTCCCAGGTGCGCAGCAAAATACCGCGTAATGTCGGTAGCCGGTAGGGTGGAAGTTCCATCAAAAATGGTGACACATCGCCTTTGAACAAGGTGTTCTTCATGACTAATCCAGTCATTACAGCAACAAAAATACCGATCAAATACAATGCGAAGACAATGTTTTGTCCGCCAACAGGGAAAAAAACAGCCGCAAACAAGGCGTAAACAGGTAAGCGTGCACCACAGGACATAAAGGGATTCATCATGATTGTCAGTATCCTGTCACGCTGGTTTTCCATGGTGCGAGTCGACATAATGGCGGGTACATTACATCCAAACCCGACCAGTAGCGGTACAAAAGCCTTGCCAGGCAGGCCGATAACCCGCATAAAACGATCCATGATAAATGCAGCACGCGCCATATAGCCTGAATCTTCCAGAAATGACAGGAACAGGAACAAGCAGCCAATAATCGGGACAAATGTAGCGACAACTTGAACACCAGCACCAATCCCGTCGGCAATCAGCAAGTTGATCCAGCCAGGGACACCAGCCTGTTGCATCCAGTACCGAGGCGTATCAACCAGCAGCACACCAACAAAGTCATTAAAAAAGTCAATAAACGCACTGCCAATATTAATTGTGAACAGAAACAGCAGATACATCACAAACAGAAAAATCGGAATACCCAATAGACGATTTAATACAATTCGGTCAATTTTTTTAGTTAATGATTGTTTAAGCTGACCTTCTCTGTGCATGGATTGCGCGACCACAGAACGGGCAAAACTGTAACGACCGTCGGCAATCAGAATATCCATATCCTCATCTGCCTGCTCTTCAGTTTTCTGTATTAGGCGAGTAACCAGTGTATTCACATCATCAGAAACGATACTGTGAGCCCAGCTGTCATCCTCAAGCAAGCGCAGAGCAAGCCAGCGCTGGCTACAGTGGTTTTGCTGTGCATGAGTGGCGACTGTATCAGTGAGTGTCTGTAATGCATCCTCTACCGCTTGATGATAAATGATGGCTGGTTTATTTACGCTTTGTTGATGGGGAATAAAACTTGAGAGAGCAGAAATAACCTCATCAATTCCTTGCTGATGTGATGCAACAACCGGCACCACAGGACAACCCAGCAATTGCCTGATTTTGTCTACATCAATACGCAGTCCTTTCTCTTTGACCGCATCCATCATATTCAACACTACCAGCATCGGTACACCAGCTTCAATAAGCTGGGTGGTTAAATACAAGTTACGTTCCAGATTGGATGCGTCAATGATATTAAGCATTACGTCGGCGGCACCCGATGCGACATAATCCCGGGCAATGCGCTCATCCTCAGAAACACTACCTGACAAAGTATCCAGGGAATAAATGCCTGGTAAATCAACAAGATCTATACTTTCATGCCGGCTTATCTGAATTGTACCGGTTTTACGTTCAACAGTAACTCCTGGCCAGTTTCCCACATACTGGTGAGAACCGGTCAATGCATTAAAAAGCGTTGTTTTCCCACAATTGGGATTACCAACAAGACCAACTGTCAATGCCATGATATATCCGGGTTAAAGTCGTTCAATCATCAGTGATTCAGCTTCTGCTTTTCTCAAGCTGAGTGAATAATCACGAATTTCGATTTCAACAGGATCACCCAGTGGTGCGCTACGAATCATTGTAAATTCAACACCAGGTGTTAACCCCATTGCCAACAGACGTTTACGATAAGCTTTATCGCCTTCTGTAAAGCCGATGATGCGACCTTTTTGACCAATATCAATGTCTTTCAATCGATAAATCATAAATTTTTTACCTGCTTGTTGTTCGTATTACAAATGTATAAATGCCCGGCACTTTTTGATACTTGTTAGATACAGAGTATAGTGCATATCAAATAATAATGCGAATCATTATCATTATTGAGGTGGGGTAACATCAGTTTGATACCGCCGTTACAGAGCCCAAGAGATTATTGTGAATGTTAGCAAGCAATTAGTAGCTGAACGGGTGTGGATTGAACAACACCTGATACCACCTGTTGCGAGATGAAATCAGGCGTGAGTAAAAAATCAACGCTGGATGCTGACAGCCTACGACCAGAACCACTTCCAGTCAGTTTTTTTATGCTCGGATTGCTCTCTGTCATCAACCAGTTGAAATTCACGTGGTTCGTGGCCAATATAGAGCTGTCTAGGGCGCCCGATCTTGATTGTCGGCTCACTAATCATCTCTTTCCAGTGTGCGACCCAGCCGACTGTTCGACCAATTGCAAACAGAACAGTAAACATATTGGTAGGAAAACCCATTGCCTTGAGGATGATACCCGAGTAGAAATCGACATTGGGGTAAAGTTTCTTTTCGATAAAGTATTCATCTTCCAGTGCGATACGTTCAAGTTCCAGTGCAATTGACAGCAATGGATCATCATGAATACCCAGTTCATCCAGTACTTCATAACAGCTATCACGCATCACTTTGGCACGAGGATCATAATGTTTATAAACACGGTGACCAAATCCCATTAATCTGAACGGGTCATTCTTGTCACGTGCACGATCAATAAATTCAGGTATTCTGCTAACATCACCAATTTCTTCCAGCATGCTCAATACTGCTTCATTTGCTCCGCCGTGTGCTGGTCCCCACAATGAAGCAATTCCGGCTGCAATACATGCGAATGGATTTGCACCAGATGAACCTGCCAGGCGTACAGTTGATGTCGATGCATTTTGTTCATGATCAGCATGTAACACCAGAATTCTATCCATTGCTTTTGCAAGCACAGGGTTAGGAACATAGTCTTCCGAAGGAACCGCAAACATCATATACAGCAGATTTTCTGCATAGCTCAGATTGTTCTGAGGAAACATGAATTGCTGTCCTAGCGAGTATTTATAGGCATAAGCGCCAATGGTTGGCATTTTGGCAATCATGCGGTGCGCGGCTGCCATGCATTGCTGAGGATCATTGATATCAGTCGTATCATGATAAAACGCTGATAAGGCACCAACCACTCCAACCATAATGGCCATTGGGTGAGCACCACGTAAAAAACCCTGAAAAAAGGTCATTAACTGATCATGCAACATGGTGTGATGACCAATCTCGTAAGCAAACTGATCTTTTGCTCGTTGAGAAGGTAATTCACCATACAGTAATAGATAACACGTATCGATATAATCACCATGCATTGCCAGGTCTTCGATTGAATAACCCCGATGAAGCAACACACCGTTATCACCATCAATAAAAGTTATTTCTGAGCGACACGATGCAGTTGAAGTAAACCCTGGATCATAGACAAACATTTTTGATTGCGAATAAAAATTGCGGAAATCCAGTGCGCCAGGACCAACTGTTCCGTGTAAGAAATCAATTTCATGCTCAACCCCCGAATGCTGGTCAGTTAAGCGAAATCTTTTCTCATCAACTTTCGGTTTGTTCGTTTGCTGAAAGGCGGTTTCTTGTTTTTCGTTTGTACTCATACCTAAAAAAGCTTCTCCAAATAATTTATCTCTAACAATTTACCCTATTAATGAAGAATTCTCCAATTCTGACAATCAATGAATTCCCGATAAAACTCAATATATTACATTAGATAACATGATCAACTTATTAATTTTTAATGACGT
>DRLZ01000194.1 GCA_011322755.1 Crenotrichaceae bacterium | reverse complement strand
GCGAAGGGTTCTGGACGTTACATCTTGACACCTTGTTTTTTTCCATTGTGCTTGGCGCCTTGTTTTTATTTGTGTTCAAAAAAGCGGCAGATCAGGCAACATCAGGTGTTCCAGGCAGGATGCAGAATTTTGTTGAAATGATGATAGAGTTTGTCGATGCCCAAGTAAAAGACAGCTTTCATGGCAAAAGTAACCTGATTGCGCCGCTTGCGCTGACAATTTTTGTTTGGGTTTTTTTCATGAACGCAATGGACTTGCTGCCTGTTGACCTGCTCCCTTTTGTTTCATCAATGATGGGGCTCGAGTATCTCAGGGTTGTCCCGAGTACTGATTTGAATGCGACATTTGCGATGTCAATTACTGTTTTTCTGTTGATCATTTTCTACAGCATTAAAATAAAAGGCGTTGTCGGGTTTAGCAAAGAATTATTGTTTACGCCATTTGGTCCCTGGCTGATGCCGTTTAATTTATTGCTGAAAGTAGTGGAAGAAATCGCCAAGCCAATCTCACTTGGACTGCGATTATTCGGAAACCTTTACGCTGGCGAGCTGATTTTTATTTTGATCGCATTGCTGCCCTGGACAATACAGCCTTTTTTAAGTGTTCCCTGGGCGCTGTTTCATCTTCTGATTATCACTTTACAAGCTTTTATTTTTATGGTCCTGACCATTGTGTATCTGACAATGGCGCATGAAGAGCACAGTTAATTTCACACTTTCTTACACACATACATTAGTTATTATTTTTTGGAGGTATCATGGAAAACGCAGCCTTAATCGCAGACATACAGGGGATGACAGCTATAGCTGTTGGGCTGATCTTGGGCATGGGAGCAGTCGGTACGGCGATTGGTTTTGGTCTGCTCGGCGGCAAGTTTCTTGAAGGCGCTGCAAGACAACCCGAACTGGTGCCCATGTTACAGGTCAAGATGTTTATTGTTGCTGGTTTGCTGGATGCTGTCACCATGATTGGTGTTGGTCTGGCATTATTTTTCACATTCGCGAATCCATTTCTGTCACCAATTACAGGCGGTTAGTGTAATAGCGAAGAACTTTAAGCAATAAAAACCTGAAGGACGCATCGTAATGAGTATTAATGTGACACTGATTGGCCAGATGATTACCTTTGCGGTGTTGATCTGGTTTACGATGACTTATATCTGGCCTCCGTTAATCCAAGCCCTCGAAGAACGCGAAAAAAAGATTGCAGATGGTCTTGCGGCAGCTGATAAAGCCAAAGAAGAGTTAGCGACAGCAGAAAAACAGGCACAAGATGCTTACGCTGAAGCCAAAAAAGAAGCCGTTACGATTGTGGAAATGGCACGTAAACAGTCAGCAGATATCGTTGCTGAAGCAAAACAGATTGCACAGCGCGAAGCAGATCGAATTGCTGAATCTGCGCAAGCAGAAATCGACAGGGAAATCGAACAGGCGAAAGAAGCATTGAGAGCAGATGTTTCCCGGTTGGCAATTAATGCGGCACAAAAAATTCTGGGTCAGGAAGTTGACGAAGGCAAGCATCGTCAGATGCTGCAAGATGTTGCCAGCAAACTTGGTTCAGTATCGTGAGTGCATATGTAACACTTGCCAGGCCCTATGCTAAAGCAATCTTTAACCAGGCCAAGTCTGCAAACAAAATACAACAATGGTCAGACTGGCTTGAATATCTGGAAGCGCTGACGACTCATTATGAAATGGATGCTTTCATAAAGTCACCTAAAAGCAGTAAAGCCAAGGTTGCTGAGGTGCTCACTGAAATCGCAGGGCAGCGTATTGATAAAGAAGCAAAAAATTTGCTTACGCTGTTATCTGACAATAAACGACTTGGGATTATTCCGGACATCAGGCGCTTGTTTGAGCAGTATCGAGCAGTTGATGAAGGCTCTTTGAATGTCCAGGTCACTGTCCCTTACCCGTTAGAAGATAATGAACGACAGTCAGTGGTAACTGCGTTGCAAGCAGCGTTACAAAAGACAATACATATCGATACCACAATTGATCCCTCCATCATTGGAGGGATCATTGTCAGAGCCGGTGATCATATTATTGACGGCTCTGTGCGAGGTAATCTCAATCGGCTTGAAAGAATACTCTAAAACAAGAGTGAGAAAAGAAATATGCAATTAAATCCAGCAGAAATTAGCGACATTATCAAACAGAAACTTGAGGGTTTCGATTTTGGTGTTGAACAAAAAACAGAAGGCACAATCGTTAGTATTACTGATGGGATCGTACGTATCTACGGGCTATCTGAGGTTATGCAAGGTGAGATGCTGGAGTTTCCTGGCAAGGTATTTGGACTGGCACTAAATCTGGAAAGAGATTCGGTGGGTGCTGTTGTGCTTGGCGCATACGAACATCTCACAGAAGGCGACTCTGTTTATTGTACGGGACGTATTCTTGAAGTTCCGGTTGGTGAAGCGATGCTGGGGCGAGTGGTTGACGCTCTGGGTAACCCTCTGGATGGAAAAGCTGCGATTGAAACCACTGAATCGTCACCGATTGAAAAAATTGCACCCGGTGTCATTTCCAGGCAATCAGTCGACCAACCCATGCAGACTGGGTTGAAGTCAATCGATTCAATGATCCCGATTGGTCGCGGTCAGCGTGAACTCATTATTGGTGATCGCCAGACTGGAAAAACAGCAATCGCTATTGATGCCATTCTCAATCAAAAGGGTACAGGGGTTAAATGTATCTATGTTGCAATCGGGCAAAAGCAATCATCAGTTGCAGCCATTGTGCGTAAGTTGGAAGAAGCAGGTGCAATGGAATATACGACCATTGTTGCAGCAACCGCGGCAGATCCGGCGGCACTGCAATACATCGCGCCATATGCTGGTTGTGCGATGGGTGAATATTTTCGGGACCGCGGTGAGGATGCTCTGATCATCTATGATGATCTTACCAAGCAAGCATGGGCATACCGGCAGATTTCACTGCTGTTACGTCGCCCACCGGGTCGTGAAGCCTATCCAGGTGATATTTTTTATGTCCATTCGCGGTTGCTGGAACGAGCGGCTCGAATTAGCGCTGAAGCAGTCGAGAAACTGACAGACGGTCAAGTCAAAGGTAAAACAGGTTCGCTAACAGCGTTACCGATTATCGAAACCCAAGGTGGTGACGTGTCTGCTTTTGTTCCGACCAATGTGATTTCAATTACAGATGGGCAGATCTTTCTGGAAACAGATTTGTTTAATTCCGGGATTCGCCCCGCTGTAAATCCGGGTTTATCAGTGTCACGTGTGGGTGGTGCAGCACAAACAAAAATCATCAAGAAGCTTGGCGGTGGAGTTCGACTCGAGCTAGCCCAGTTTAGAGAACTGGCAGCATTTGCCCAGTTCGCATCTGATCTTGATGAGGGAACACGTAAGCAGATCGAACGTGGTCAACGCATTACTGAATTATTAAAACAGGCACAATACCAGCCATTAACTGTTGGCCAAATCGGTGTGTCGCTCTATGCCGTCAGTAATGGCTATCTTGATGGCTTCGAAGCGAACAAAGCTCAAAGTTACGAGCAGGCATTGCTTGCATATATGAAGAGTGAACACGGATCACTGATGGAGAGTATTGATGAGTCTGGCGATTACAATGATGATATTGCAGCCCAGCTAAAATCAGCTCTTGACGATTTCGCTGTGAAAGGCAGCTGGTAACCAGGGGCTGAGCAATGGCAGTCGGACAAGAAGTCAGAACCAAAATTTCGAGTATTAAAAATACTCAAAAAATTACTCGTGCGATGGAAATGGTTGCTGCGAGTAAAATGCGTAAAACACAGGAGCGCATGCAATCATCACGCCCATATTCAGATAAAATGTGGCAGATTATCCAGCATTTGTCACATGCAAACCCTGCTTATCGACATCCGTTCATGGTTCACAAGAATGTTGAGAGCATTGGCGTTCTGGTGATTACCTCAGATCGTGGTTTGTGTGGTGGTTTGAATTCTAACCTGTTCCGCAAGCTGTTGAAGCAAATACGTGGATGGGAAGAGCAAGGCAAAAAAGTCAAGCTGGGCATTATCGGACGCAAAGGTGTTGCTTATTTTGCGAACATTGGTGGTGAGTCAATTGCACAAGTAACCCAAATCGGCGATCAACCCGGGCTGACTGATATTGTCGGGGTGATCCAGGTTATGCTTGATGCGTACACTGATGACGGCGTCCAACAAATCCATCTTGCGTATAACGATTTTATTAATACCATGGTGCAAGAGCCAACAATTAAGCAATTGTTGCCAATTGATTCAACGGATGCCAATGCTGAGCTGGAACATCATTGGGATTACATTTATGAACCAGATCCGGAACAAGTGCTTGATAACTTGTTGATCCGTTACGCTGAGTCGATTATCTACCAATCAGTGTTAGAGAATAATGCCAGTGAACAAGCTGCGCGAATGGTAGCAATGAAATCTGCGTCTGATAATGCTGGAAAGTTAATTGATGAGTTACAGCTTGTCTATAACAAGGCAAGACAGGCAGCGATTACCCAGGAAATTGCAGAAATTGTCGCGGGCGCTGCGGCTGTTCAGTAACAATAAGAGATACATTTCCTGAATAAAGAATTTGTAACCACAAGGTTACCACAAAGAAATAGTAATAGAGGCGAATGAGCTATGAGTTCCGGTAAAATTGTTCAGATTATTAGTGCGGTCGTAGATGTCGAATTTGAGGCAGGCAGTGTGCCAAATATCTATGATGCATTAACAGTTGATGGTTCCGAATTGATATTGGAAGTGGAACAACAACTCGGTGATGGCATTGTCAGAACGATTGCGATGGGTAGTTCGGATGGTTTGAGACGGGGTATGAGTGTTACCAATACAGGCGCCCCGATCACTGTTCCTGTTGGTCAGGAAACACTGGGACGTATCATGAATGTACTCGGTGAGCCAATTGATGAAAAAGGTTCAGTTGATACTGCGCAGAAGATTGCGATCCATCGTAAACCACCAAGTTATACTGAGCAGGCATCATCGCAAGAATTGCTTGAAACAGGGATTAAAGTCATTGACCTGATTTGTCCATTTGCCAAAGGCGGCAAGGTTGGACTGTTTGGTGGTGCGGGCGTTGGTAAAACTGTGAACATGATGGAGCTGATTCGTAACATCGCGATTGAACACAGTGGCTTGTCCGTGTTTACCGGTGTTGGGGAACGAACCCGTGAAGGTAACGACTTCTATTATGAGATGAAGGAAAGTAATGTCCTGGACAAAGTGACACTGGTCTACGGGCAGATGAATGAACCACCGGGAAATAGGCTGCGTGTTGCGTTAACAGGCCTGACTCAGGCTGAGCATTTCCGTGACGAGGGTAAAGATGTCTTGTTATTTATTGATAATATTTATCGATATACACTTGCCGGAACAGAAGTATCTGCGCTCTTGGGCCGTATGCCTTCAGCGGTAGGTTATCAGCCGACACTTGCTGAAGAGATGGGTATCTTGCAAGAGCGTATTACATCAACCAAACAAGGTTCAATCACATCAATCCAGGCGGTTTATGTGCCAGCGGATGATTTGACCGATCCATCACCTGCAACCACATTCGCCCATCTGGATGCAACAGTTGTATTATCCAGACAAATTGCAGAGCTGGGTATTTATCCGGCTGTTGATCCGCTTGATTCATCCAGTCGCCAGCTCGATCCATTGATTATTGGTGAAGATCACTACAATACAACACGCGCTATTCAGGGTATCTTGCAACGTTATAAAGAACTCCGCGATATTATTGCGATTCTGGGTATGGATGAACTCTCTGAAGAAGATAAGTTGACCGTTGCCAGAGCACGTAAAATACAACGCTTCCTTTCGCAGCCGTTCTTTGTTGCTGAAGTATTTACCGGCTCTCCAGGCAAATATGTGTCATTAAGTGATACGATTGCTGGTTTCAAGGGAATTATTGAAGGTCAGTATGACGATATTCCAGAGCAGGCTTTCTATATGGTTGGTACCATTGATGAAGTACTGGAAAAAGCAAGCAAAATGGCAGCTTGATGAGCAGAGGGTAAATAGACATGGCTGCTACAATGAAAGTTGATATCGTCAGTGCAGAGGAATCACTGTATTCCGGTGAAGCAGAAATGCTGTTTGCACCTGCAACGCTTGGAGAAATCGGTATCGCACCAAGACATACGCCATTGATTACCAGCTTGGTAGCCGGTGAATTGCGCATTAAACATCTTGAAGGCCCCGATGAGTCCATGTTTATTACAGGCGGTATTCTTGAAGTACAACCGCATCTGGTTACTGTATTATCAGACGTAGCCAAACGCGAGAAAGATCTTGATGAAAATGCTGCGCAGCAAGCAAAAGAAAGAGCAGCGCAAGCGATGCAGGACACCTCAGATAAAATCAATTACGCAAAAGCGCAGGCAGAATTTATGACTGCAATTGCTGAGCTAAGGACTATTGAAAAATTGAAATCCCGTAAATCAAAATAATTCTCTGTTGTTTCAATTAAAATTGCCTGGTCAGAATTCTGTCACGAAGATCTGCTCAGGCTTTTTTTATGTGTGTCGATAACAGAGCTGATGTATTAGTATTTGTCATGTATACAGATTGTTTTCTCATGTTTGATAAGGTGAATCTTTGTGAGTATTAAAGTCGTTGTATTGGCAGCGGGTAAAGGAACCCGGATGCACTCTATAAAACCCAAGGTGTTGCATGAAATCGGTGGTACTACTTTATTACAACATGTGTTGAATACAGCAAATCAGCTTGATCAGGTGACTTCGCTGGTGATATACGGGCATGGAGGAGAGCAAGTTATCGCCAGCACATCACATCAGGGAAAGTGGATAGAGCAACGTGAGCAACGTGGAACGGGTCACGCGGTACAACAGGCATTACCCTACATTAATCAGGATGATGCGGTTCTGGTTTTGTATGGAGATGTGCCTTTGATTCAAGTTGAAACGTTGAATCGAGTTGTTTCTCATGCGCTTGATAACCATGTCGGGTTGCTAATCTATTCAATGGATGATCCAACGGGATACGGACGGGTTATTTGTGATGATGACGGGAATGTGCAGAAAATTGTTGAGCAGAAAGATGCCTCAGACGAAGAGCTGGCAGTAAAAGAAATTAATTCAGGAATACTGTCTGTTCCTGGTGACAAGCTGCATCAATGGCTAGGAGAGCTACAACCTGACAATTCCCAGGGGGAATATTATCTAACCGACATTTTTCATATGGCGGTCAGGGATGGTGTTCCAATTAATACAGAATCGGTCAATGACGAGGCAGAAATCACAGGCGTGAATGATAAAGTTCAGCTAGCGCAACTGGAACGTGCTTATCAACGCAGAAACGTTGAACAGCTGATGCGACAAGGGGTAACTTTTTTTGATCCACACCGGTTTGACTTGAGAGGTTGTATTGATTTTGTTGGACAAGATGTCAGCATCGATATCAATGTGATACTGGAAGGTCGTGTATCAATTGGTCATCATGTCAGGATTGGAGCCAATTGCATGATTAGAGATACAAAAATTGGAGACCATGTGGAGATACTCGCAAACTGCGTTATCGAAGATGCCGAACTTGGTGAGCATTGCACTATCGGTCCTTTTGCCAGAGTTAGACCTGGTACGGTACTGAATGATCATGTGAAAATCGGTAATTTTGTTGAAACCAAGAATGTTGTGATTAACAGTGCCTCGAAAGTTAACCACCTCAGTTATATTGGCGATGCCGCAATTGGTGCGAATGTAAATATTGGTGCGGGGACGATTACCTGTAATTATGATGGCGCAAACAAACACAAAACAATTATCAAAGACGGTGCATTTATCGGTTCGGATACCCAGCTGGTTGCTCCTGTGGTCATCGGAGAAAACGCAACCATTGCAGCGGGTTCGACAATTACAAAAGATGCACCAGATAGTCAATTGACGCTTAGCCGGGTCCACCAGTTTTCCAAATCAAACTGGAAACGACCGGTTAAAACAAAAAAATAGGGTTACAGATATTCGTTTTAGTCGTGTATTTCCGACTGACGTTGTCGGTGAGATGACAGTGTTTCTAGCTTTTACACCAACGGATGGTTTTGCTTGTTGAGTGATGTCGGTTAGCCAAAATCTTCGGGTATCTCCACATGGAGCTCAAGGTTTCGCTGGTTGATTTCACGTCTCATTTCAAGACGCATTTTTCCTGCCTGATAGAGTTTTTTGTCCAGCTCTGTTGTTAAGTTCAGAGCAGGGACAGGGGTTGATTTGCCATCGTCGTCTTTGGCAACCATGGTGAAATAACAGGATGTCGTATGCCGCTGTTCATGAGACTTTAAATCCTCAGCAATGGCTTTTATCCCGACTTCCATTGATGTTCGACCTACATAGTTAACATTGGCATACAGGGTAACCAGTTCGCCAACCAGAATCGGTGCTTTAAAGCTGACCTGATCAAGCGATGCAGTGACGACATATTTTTTTGAGTAGCGTGCAGCACAGGCATAAGCAGCCCTGTCAAGTAGTTGCAACAGCGCTCCGCCGTGGACAATACCAGAAAAGTTTGCCATATCTGGAGTCATTAATATCGTCATGGTGAGTTGTTTTTGTTGTTTACTCATGCTTGCCTTGTTTCAATCAGTCCAGAGTTGATAAGGGTGTGCACACAACCATGGGTTATAGTAACGCTTCTCATCTGTCACTTCCTTGCCGACCCACTCTGGCAAATTAACCTGTTGATTGATATTTTCAAGTTCTATCTCTGCGATGATCAAACCAGTATTTTTTGCACCGAAAACGTCGATTTCCCAGGTGTTTCCATCATCGGGAACCAAATACCTGGTTTTTTCGATGATAGGTTTCTTGCATAGCGACTCGAGCATTTCCCAGGCATCGGAAACCGGAATTTCATAGTCATACTCTGAGCGCTGAATGCCAATATTTACACTCTTGAAATTCAGTGAAGCTGTTTTGCCAGTCACACGAACTCGAATGGAAACAGCATCGTTATTGCAGAAATACCCTTGTCGAATCTGGATAGATTGGGTGACATGTTTTTTCCAGTTATGGTTGGTAACCAGAAACTTTCGCTCAATTTCAGTAGCCATTTAGCATTTGTATTTATTGAGTTAGAGATAAAGGAGTCGTTAATGTTTTGAATTGTCCGATTGTTTGCACGATTGATGGCGCGAATGCTTGCAGAAAGTTTGATAATCTGAAT
>DRLZ01000193.1 GCA_011322755.1 Crenotrichaceae bacterium | reverse complement strand
TCACCTCGACTTGCTATCAAAAAATAATGTCCGGAATCAAGAGTATGATAAATGGAATTAATGCGTTTATTGTGTAATGCCAGCTGATTATTTCGCTGTACAAGTGCATCGTACAAATTCTGCCAATCATGTTCGAGACGCTCAACAATATAATTTTCAGTGATCCTGTGCATTGAACGATTAGCAACGATCCAGAACAATACGATCAAAAGAATCAAGCTAACAGCCAGCCATAGCTGCAGGTGTCGCTGCAACGATTTCATTCAGAATCATCCTGAAATATGTAGCCTTGACCACGCTGCATCTTGAAACGCTGTTTTCCCAATTTGTTACGTAAACGGCGGATATAGACTTCGATTAAATTACTGTCTCGATCAAAACTTTGCTCATAGACATGTTCAGTCAGCTGTGTTTTGGACAGTATTTTGCCAGGGTTGAGCATAAAATAGCGTAACAAACGAAATTCAGTACCTGTCAGTGTGACAATGGTCTTATCCGACAACTGCACATGCTGACGTTCTTCATCCAGTATCAAGTCGCCGCTTTTCAGAACCTGACCAGGCATATCATGTGATCGTCTGAGCAGCGCCTGGATACGCACAATCAACTCCTCAACATGAAACGGTTTTCCGAGATAGTCATCGGCTCCGGCCTTAAAGCCTTCAACGCGCTCATGCCAAGCATCTCTTGCTGTAAGAATAATGACTGAAACCTTGTTGCCTTGCTTGCGCCATGTTGTTAATACATCCAGCCCTGATTTTTTCGGTATTCCAAGGTCGAGAACGACAATATCATACGGTTCCTCATTACCCATGAATTCGGCATCAACCCCGTTACTGGCATGATCAACGGCATATCCCTGACGCTCGAGCTGTTTTTTCAACGATTCGACAAGAATTAAATCATCTTCCACAAGTAACAAACGCACGGACAATAACCTTTATTTTAATTGACCAATAATACAGCTAAGTTATCAGTTTAAATCAGCAAAAATAATCATCTGTCAACAACTAAGATTTGAGTCTGGAACCTAAAGAAACTAAAGAAAAATAACTGCCCCCTAGACAATCCAGACGGCAGTTATATCAAACTGGGTAACATGATATTCAGTCTACTGAGTCGTTGCATCCATTTTATCAATGCCTACGTTTTCTTCCCTTGTTTTTACCTTCTGACCCACGTTCCATTGCTGAGTCTACAATTGTATCGACATCTTGTTGGTTCATACGCTGCGCTTCATAAACAATGCCATAGCTTTCAATCTGGCCGACAAAAGCACGCAAATGATTGCGTGAACCACGCATCAGTGATTCATAGACATTGATAATTTCCGCTTGATCACTATTATCGATAAAGTCTTGCAAATCAAGAATATCGACCTCTTCAATCAATGCGCCGGCATACAATGCATCCATTAAGGATTGTTCTCCCTGACTCACCAAGTCGTTATACATACCAGCAAGCTCAGGGTTAGTAAATGCCGAGATACTGTCGTCAACAACCGGATCATCAATTGAAAATTGCTCAAGCAAGCGCGCAACTGCATCCATATGTTTTTGCTCGGCAGTGGCAATATTGGTAAAAATTTGAGTATCCCAGATTTCAGCTAAAGTGAGATAAACATCTCTGGCAACTTTTTCTTCCTCGCGGATATAAATCAGCATGGCTGTATCGTCATCATTAATGGTCTGATTGACTTCAGTAGTTGTAACGGATTGATCTACCTGTTTTTTGTTGCCTGTTCTATTCTGACCTGCATGGGCAGTCGATAGGGTAACTACAGTTAAAAGTGCAGCAACTAAAAGTACATTATTTCTTATCATCATGATTTTTCTCCTTGGTTTAATATCTCTTTCAGGAATAACTATATACCTTTAAAGTGAAATGAAACTGAAAAATCAAACAATGACAATGGGTATCATCATTTAGAGACAGAATGTAATAATCATGGATTGAGGCGCTCACTGAAAGACGTGTAACAGCAAGAAAAGCAGGGAGACCGAAGAAGAATAGTGATAAAAGTAATTTATTGTACTCTGGCCCCAAAGATTCAGATTGATATCACAGCATCAGAACAACTCAGTTATCTGCATAGCGATCATTTGTACACACCACGACTGGCAACCGTAACAATGGAACAATAGTCTGGCGCTGTGAGGGTGAGGCGTTTGGCACTCAGGCGGTGGATGAAGACCCGGATGGCAATGGGCAAAATGTGGTGGTTAATGTTCGCTTTCCGGAGCAGTATTATGATGTTGAGAGTGGGTTGTATGATAACTACTTTCGGTATTATGATCCGGGGACTGGGCGGTATATTACCAGTGATCCGATTGGGCTTGTAGGTGTGTTGAATACTTATGAGTATGTTGGGGGAAATCCGGTTCACTTGCTTGATCCAAATGGTTTATATGGAACACCTATACACGGAATAATAACTGTGGCAGCTATGATTTCTAAAGGTGAAAACCCTATGACAAGCGCTTTTGTAGCAGGAACCAATATGGGGTTTGATTTTAGATAGGGATCTCAAGCACTAGAGAACTCAAATTGGCACGCAATGGCTAAAGAAGGGAAAACCACTGCTGAAGCCAAGTTAGGTACTAGTCAATTTATAAACTCTCAAATTGAAACTGGTACCTATATAGGTTTAGGAGCTGCTCTCCACGCAAACGAGGATCGTTTTGCTGACGGACACGAATTTCAAGAGTTGGATGGACATATAACGATGGAGCATGTTATTGATGATTGGTTTCCTAACATTTCAGATGTCATTGATGCTTTCATGACAGATCGATAAATAATCGAAAAATTTCGGAACCAAAGTTGTGGTTTATAAATACACAAAATATTTAATAGCATGTCTATTGTTTTTTTATTTAATAGTACCTAATGTTTTTTCTGCGGAAAATAAACAGGTAGTAACAGTATGGTTAACCAACTTTAGCAAGTCGCTAAAATATTTTGTTAGAATCGATAAAACATCGGCTCCTGTTTTAGTGTCAAATAAACAACGTATCTCAGGTGCTGGGGATGATTTTGCTAAGTTCACATCAATTATTAAAGATAGAGAACAGGAGCGAAAAGAAGCAATATTTCAATACCATGGCAATTTACCAGCTAATATTAAATGGATTTATCCCAGCCCGAACCGAAAATTGTTAATAGTTGGTTTCGAGGATCCATCTTTTTTTCCTATCAAATCTATTGTGTTGTTTAATGCAATTACTCTGGTTCAAATCACTAGTTTTAAAGCAAACGATTATATTTCGGACTTACGTTGGTCAAAAGATTCAAAGATTATTGTTTTTCTTGAGGTAAAAACACATATAGATAAAAGCTTGAAAGGATTGTTTTATGCAATTAGTGGACATCCTATTCCAAAGAATACTTTTATTGTCCGGGCTATTGATATTCGAACCCTAAGAGAACAGCGAATCGAGATTTTATCAGATTTCAACTACGGTGAAGGATTGTTTGTTGACGATGTGGAGAAGCAACACGGTAACGTGCGGTAATCGTAGGATGCTGGTGAGGCACGAACCGCATCAAATCATACGATTGGTTTTAATGTTGGCGTTGGTCAACAACGTGACTGACAACACATTGAGTTTTTGACATTCTTTCAACGTAACACAACCTCATTCATTGATGCGGTTCGTAAACTCACCACATCCTACCATGTCATGTTGGTTTCAATACGTTTCATGGAAATGATCCCCCGGTTGAGTTAATGATCTGACAGAGGATTAACGGGGTCTTTCTGTTAACCATAAATCCAGGCACACAACAGGATTATCACTCAGTCGTGTTGTTAGTGTGATAACCACTCTGTTGAGGCGTTGAAATAGCAAATTGCCCGTTTTATGGTTCTTGAGACTTGAAGCCAGAGCTTCTCACTCTGCATTCCCAATCAAAGCTTGGGAATGAGTGGAAGGTATGCTTGTGTTGTGATCAATGCGTCTAAATGTCGAGTCACGAGTTAGTATGGAACCTCTGAAAATCTAAGTTTTTCCATTACCAAATTTTGATTCTTTAATTTTTTCAGTGTTAACGGGGTAAAAACACCTTTTTTCACTCCTTATTATTGGTCAATCAGGCTTGTTTTGCCTGATTGCCCCCCTTTCAGGCGCATCTACCCTGCGCCTTGTAATCATTAGCCTCAGACTTGATACACATTGGCTAATGCCATCAGAGAAAAGACATAGGCGCTATTTTTTTCATTCCCTCTGTAACGTGTTTTACGATATCCAAATAGGTTACTGAGGAAAAACTCAGTTGTTTCATTTTTTTCGTCCTCAGGTCGGCTCTGTTATCATCAGGTTATTATCTCATTTTCGGGAAGCTTAATCAGAGATTCCTTAACAACATCGCGTAAGATTAAATACAAACCGGGACATGTCTGTCAAGATAGAGAAATATCTAATAACACATTGTTTAATATCTAGCATCATTTTTATAAATTAACTGATCTTTATACATAATCAGGAAACCCTATCGAATCTAACAGATTATGCGCTCGTTGCTGACTCTCTGTATACAAAGGATCCAGTTTTAATTATGTAGTTAGCGCATTACCCATGGCACAAAATCAGGGAGTATTGGAAATTTGATAAGTCGAATGAAAAAATTTAATAGAACCCAATCAGACTTGCTGTTTATTCTAAATACAGCAATTCACCTGATTATTTTACAAACTGTGTTAAGAGGATTTTTGTTGTGGCGGAATATTGATCTTGTACCGACTATCCCTTATTCCGAAATAATCGAGTCTTTTGTTATTGGTAGTAAATTCGATCTGATTATAACAACTTACATCTTGATTCCTGTTATTTTCTTGCTACTCAATCCAAAAGGCTTGAAAAAAAAATATGCTGTTATGTGGTTAACATTCACAGCAGGCGTTGTTACTTTTTTTGCCATCCTTGAACTAGATTTTTATCACGAATTTCACGTACGCCTGAATAGTCTTGTGTTTCAGTATATTCGAGAAGATGCAACAACAGTAGCCAGCATGATCTGGTATGGATTTCCAGTCATACGTTATTTTCTGTTATTTATAATACTGACATATTTATTTTATGTATTGTTATCTAAAAGCAGTCAGTATATCGATAGAAATACAGAAAATAATTCGTCATATGCAAGCAGATGCATTGGCTTTTTAATCATTGCCATCATTGCGGTATTTTCAGCCAGAGGCACGGTTCGCCACGGTCCTCCCTTACGCTGGGGAGATGCCTTCCACAGTCAATATTTGTTTGCCAATCATTTAGCATTAAACGGCAGTTTTACTTTACTCAAAGCATCAATTTCAGAACTCAAAGGAATTGATAACAAAAACTGGCTCACCAAAGTGCCAATGAAATCTGCTATCTCTGCAACACGAAAACTATTATTGTCTGACAAAGATAGTTTGATTAATCCTGAGAGTTACCCGGTTTACCGTACCTATCATGCTGGTAATGGTGTTCTCTACTCTCAACCTCTGAACATTGTTTTTATTTTAATGGAAAGCTTCAGCGCAGCATTTGTTGATAGCATGGGGCATCACTATGGAATCACGCCAGAATTTGACAAGTTAAGAAAAAAAGGGGTGTTATTTAATCATTTTTTTTCAAATGGAACACACACTCATCAGGGAATGTTTGCTTCGATGGCTTGTTTTCCTAATTTGCCCGGATATGAAACGTTGATGCAAATGCCTCAGGGGAATACAAAATTTGCAGGCATTTTGA
Organism: Crenotrichaceae bacterium; assembly: GCA_011322755.1. GTDB lineage: Bacteria > Pseudomonadota > Gammaproteobacteria > Methylococcales > DRLZ01 > DRLZ01. The sequence goes on along the minus strand of DRLZ01000193.1, from coordinate 6,053 downwards.
AAATAGTTAATGACAGGAAGTATCAAAGTCTATATATCTATAACGGCGATTTTGCATGGGATAATCAACATGGTTTTTTTGGTCGACAAGGCATGCAAAGCTTTATTGGTCGCCATGATTTTATTCATCCAAAATTTTCTGATCCAACCTGGGGTGTGTCAGATGAAGATATGTTTAAGCGTGCTGAGGAAGAACTCGCTAAAATCCCTGACAATAAACCATTTTTTGCATTCTTGCAGACATTGTCCAATCATACACCCTATGCTCTACCCAAACCGCTTCCTGTAAAACCAGTGACAGGTTTTGGTGAATTGAACGAGCATTTGACTGCAATGCGATATTCAGATTGGGCACTGGGTGAATTTTTCAGGACAATTGAAAAATCTGATAATTACAACAAAACGGCTTTTATCATCGTGGGGGATCACGGGTTTAGTACCCAGAAACAACTCACAAATATCGACTTACTAAGATTTCATGTTCCACTTCTTGTCATTGCGCCAAATCTTCTCCAAAAACATGGCAGCACAAAAGCAATTATTGGCTCACAAGTTGATATTGTTCCTACAATCGCCGGACTATTAGGCGGAGACTCCGCTCACAGCTGCTGGGGGAGAGATTTACTGAATGTTGATGATAATGGTTTTGCAATCATTAAACCCTCTGGCTCGGATAGAACGACAGCATACATCGAAGGAGATATGATTTTGGTAAAACAACCACAATTGAAAGCAAAACTGTATCACTACACTATAGGAAAACGCCCAACAGCAATATTAATTTCAGATCCCTCCCAACAGCACAAGATGCAATATAAATTAGATGCCTACATTCAAGTTGCTATGGATAGTTTAATCAATGGCAAAGCTGGCCATGAATAACACAGACTCTCCTCAAAATGAGCACTATAAAACCGTTTGAACAGAGAATGCCTTGTCCAAGATGAAATGAGTCTAAAGGAGTAGTGTATTTCTAATATTGAATAGAAGAATTCCGAGGCAATACCCTGCCTGTTGCCCAATCATTATCAGAATAGAAACAATCACAGCCAGCTACCTTGCTGAGCTTTAATTGATGTGGGTTCCAGCTATTGCTTGAGGATTGTCGTATCCTCATCATCCTCAGTCTGAATACCAAGGTGATCGAATCTTCTCTTTACGCTACGACTAGAGATCGTAAAATTTAGATTCAGTTCACTCGATCGATTCCTTCTCAGCACATTGGATACACAGATGGGTGTATGGAACTGCATTCAGTCGCTGCATAGAAATATGTTTTCCACAATAAGAACAGTTTGTGTATTCACCCGATGTCATACGTTTCAATGCACGATCTATCAGAAATAATTCAGCTCTGGACTCAATTCCAATAGCGTCCAGTACTTCGTCATTCTGACGCTCCTGCGCCTGCTCTGCCCAATTTGCAGAGTATTCCTTGCCAATATCTTTTTTAACTTTTGAAATGCGTTGTAGCAACTCTGCTTTGTGTGTTTCGAGGTTTTTTTTGATGCGGTCGAGTTCTGGGTTCATCATTGTCATCCTCATATACAGCGTCGGGCTCCTAAGAACCCGACGTTGACTCTGTTGACTCTGCTGTTATTTGATTTCTATGCGCCGTTGCTTAGGCTCTTCTTCCATAGCTTTTGGGGCTGTCAGCTTTAAAATACCGTCTTCAAATGTCGCCTTGATATCTTCGTCGTGAACGCTATCACCAAGGTTAAAACGCCTCAAATATTTACCATAACGACGTTCTTGACGTATCACCTTACCTTCTTTTTCTTCCTTTTCTTCCTGGCTTGTTTCTGCCTCAATTGTCAAAACACCATTTTCCAGGGTGACATGGATATCATCTTTGTCTATACCAGGCATTTCAGCCGTAATCTCATAATGATCATCACGTTCCAGAATATCAACTCTTGGAGCAAAAAAATCATTAACCGGACTGCTTTCACGATTAACCGGTGCCCAGAAATCATCAAAAAAACGATCCACATCGAACAACTCTCTTCTCGGTACAAGTGCCATAACGCACCTCCTACATAAACTTGAATAACAATAATAACGATTGGTGTATGAGTAAAATCATTGTTCAAATGACATTGGTCATCACCATTAACTTAACTTCTTAATGGGTTCGATGCAGATACTTTTCAAGTTGATGAGCGAAAAGAGTTTAGAAAATCGAGCAAAAGAAACATCTGATGAGAATCAGATCTATTCAGATAGGAAATTGATTCAATACGGTGATTTTTGATTGTTTAGACAACGCTTGTTTCAGCTATAAAAACGGTTGTTGACTTACAGCGTAGTATATTTTCCAAGCGCGATAAGCCAGCTGGAAATCATTCCCTCAGCAGTATTTTTTGCAAAGCAGTTCTATTAATCCGAGCTGTATTACCATTAACAGTTATCCAGCCATTGCGCCTGAATTCTGCAATGATTCGACTTGATGTTTCAGTTGTAATTGCCAGGACAGCACCAATGTCTTCCCTGCTTGGAATATAGCACTCATCAGAATGCTTGTTATCATCAAGATACAACAAAAAACTGGCGACGCGTCGTCTCGATGTGCCAGTCGTTAACTCGGAAAGCCAGGTATCGGCATCAGATATCGCTTTATACCAACGCTCAGTCAGTTGTTTTGTCAAGCGTGGAGATTGATCATTGAGGCGTTCAATTTCAGCCCTGGGAATACGACACACAGCGGTTGGCAGAAGTGGAACGGCATTCTGCAAGTAGGCTTTACCATTTAATGCTTCAATCCCGGCAACGTCACCTTGTCTGAGTATTCTGACGATACGATACGATCCATTGGCGAGATCATGTACAAGTTTCACTAATCCAGAGCGAATGGTGTAAACATATGATGGTGAATCAGTCATCGTGTAAATTGTTTCACCTGCATCAAAATCCATATCATCGATAGGTTCGTGAATCAGATCAAAGTCTTCCTGATTCAAATCAGCAAATAATGCAAGCTTACGAATATTGCAATGCAGGCATCTGGCATTTCCAGTCCACGCCTCTAAAACGGCTATTCTATTCATTTAGCAAATCACTGTATTTTTGTATTAGGCTATTCCAGAGATAACCGTCATCCGTCATCTGATCTATTGATAATTATCAATGACTAGATTACCACAGCTGGCTATGGTGTTGACTGGAATATGTTAGTTTACGTAGATAAAACGACAATTGGATGAATTCCTCACACGTTGTTGCGATTGACATTTTCAAAATCCAACTTCAAAAAATCGAAAATGATGTTTGGTTTTGAATACGCAAACGACTGAGTAGCTGGAGGAGCTTGGTCAACACTCACTTGAATCAGTTACCCCATAAGATAAAGAGGGATCGCAAAATGAATAAGATAATGAACAAAGATCGCCGTAATCTACTGAAATATGCTGGAGCTGTATCAGCTTTGGCAAGCTATCCGAGTTTTGTTGCTGCAACTAGCTCTGGAATTGGCAACAAACCATCAGCAGATTTTATTCCTGATGTCGAAATCAGATTAACTTTGAACACAACAGAAGTCCCAGTTCTAAAAGGAGCAAAAACCAGTGTATGGAAAATTACTGGACGACGATTAAAAGGGCCTGCAACATGTGTCGACAATCATGCAAACAGCTATCTGGGTCCAACTATTCGCCTGCATAAAGGCCAGAAAGTTCGCATTCACCTAATCAACAATCTTTCCAGCCAGACTATTTTACATTGGCATGGAATGCATGTACCTGCTGATATGGATGGCAACCCGAGGTACGCGATCAACCGTGGCGAAACATATGTTTATGAGTTTGAAGTCCTGAATCGGGCTGGTACTTACTGGTATCACGCTCACACCCATAATTATACTGGCTCGCAAGTCATCAAGGGACTAGCGGGCTTAATGCTTGTCAGTGATGACGAAGAACAGGCGCTGAAGCTGCCTGACGGGGAATTCGACATCCCGCTAGTTCTCCAGGATCGAACATTTGATCATGACAATCAGTTGGTCTATACCACCCATATGATGCAAAGAATGATGGGTTTTCTGGGAGATCAAATACTGGTTAATGGACAACCTGATTTTGTGCTACCTGTCGCCAGGAGTGCCTATCGACTCAGGCTCTTAAACGGGTCTAATTCCAGGATTTATAAGTTGGCATGGGATGATGGTACACCAATGACTGTGATTGGTGTCGATGGAGGGCTTCTCGAACATCCACAACAATATCCGTACATCATGCTGGCTCCTGCAGAAAGACGTGAGCTCTGGGTGGATTTCAGAAAACACAAGATAGGGACTGAGTTGACCATGCGAAGTACATCATATAACCTCGGTATGCAAGGAGGTATGATGCGAGGTCGTATGGGCGGCGGCATGATGGGTGGTCGTGGTGGAGGAATGATGGGGGGTATGCGCAGGGGCGGCATGATGGGCAGAGGTATGATGCAACATTCTTCTTTGCCATCTGGAAGTGATTACCCCATTTTCAAGATCCAGATAACTAAAAAAACAACGAATAGCCATCAACTGCCAAGTCGTTTAACTAAAATTCCCCCGCTACAACTCAATAAAGCTGATAATGCTGACAACCCTAGAAGTATTGCCTTATCCATGCGCCATATGTCTGCATTACTAAACGGTCGTTCTTACAAAATGAACGATGTGAAGCCGGATGAGATAATCCCTCTCAACAGTTTGCAAGTCATCGCATTTGACAATAACATGCACGGTATGATGTCCATGCCCCATCCTATGCATCTGCATGGTGAACAATTTCAAATTATAAAACGCGAGCTGAATCCTGCATTCAGCGAATCTTATCACACTGTTAAATCAGGTATTGTAGACAATGGCTGGCATGATACGGTCATGGTAATGCCAGGCGAAAAAGTGACCGTACTCAAACCATTCAATGATTATAAAGGCATGTTTATGTATCACTGTCATAACCTCGAACACGAGGACCTGGGTATGATGCGTGATTTCCGGATCATCTAACGTTGTATATCTGGTGGATTCAAATCACTAGCGCAACAGGTGGATTAATACCAGAGCATACCTGATGTGAAGTTTTCCAGTCGAGACATTTTCACGGTCTGTCATTCAGTGCATTCATGACAGCGTCTACCTTCTTCTCAGTGATGTCAGAGACATTTGTCTGCTTTGGGACGTATTGCTTGATCAGACCGTTTGTATTCTCATTCAAACCTCGCCCCGATAAGGATAGGGATGAGCAAAGTAACCCTACACATCCAATTCTTCTGCGATCATTTTGTCCAATGCGAATTCTTTACCGGCGTGATGATTTATAACCATTTACTTGATACCTCAACAGCGGTCTTGTTCACCGCCTTTACAAGCAAACTCAGACGTGATTTACGTTCTGTCAGGGTCACAATACAGGTTTGCTACTGATGCTACCAATGACCGTATCCGCCTCCCTGTCACCGATACGGGCACACTCAGCCACTTCAGACCAGCATCCATCAACCGAGACATGATTCTTGATCTGCCCTCATTTATCAGCCTGACTCGTGCCGTATCGCTTCTTTTGACAACACACATGTGTGTACAGCTCACCACCTTATTTTTGTCCTGCACTACCCATTCATGAGTCACCAATAAAACATGCTCTGTCAATAGACAACCACTCAACTGGACAAATGCAATTGGGCTATTCACAATAGCAGGTTATATTGCCTGCAACGCCATATCCTGCTCACTTTCCGCTAGATCAAAAGGGGGAAATCCAGGCATCATCACAAATCAAAACACTGGGATAGCGTCTAACTTCTCTAATCAGAGATAATCAACACAACCAATACAATACGGCATTGCTAATATAGTATAGTTAGCGTTCCATTTCTTTTGTGCATCAGTAGTAATATAGACAGCTCAAGCATGCGCACACTTTTTGTGTAGCATTTTGATTTCCTTCTCATGCGAGCAAGAAAATGCCTGAAAATGTCAACAACAACTAAAAACTGAGCCACAGCACCAATTGAAAACTGAGCCACTAATTTTCCGAATGATCCATTAAACCCGCTTGCTTTTTTTCTTTA
>DRLZ01000192.1 GCA_011322755.1 Crenotrichaceae bacterium | reverse complement strand
TTAACAGTAGAACCCTTGATTTTAACACTGCCTTGATTTGCATTTGCAGTTCCAAGAAAAGCATTCGCTGTATTAGCTGAATTTTTAACTGTAGACTTGTTGGTGATTGTTGATCCCTTGATTGTTGATCCAGCAGCAAATACACTACCTGATACAAACAAGCTCAAAACTGCAATTGTCATTAATTTTTTCATTTTTCTATTCCTCAAGTTATTAAATATTTTGTTTAATCTTTCGAGCCGTCCAGGCTCAACCTGTATAAACGAACATTAATTTTTTTTTGTCAAAAAACTAATTTTTTATTTCACCTCCTTAACTAGTAAAAGCTGCCACTTGCACGCTGTGGTAACAAACTCACTATACAACTGCATCATATAGGATATCGATTAAACCATTAGTACAAATAAGAATATATTCATTGCTCTTGGTTCTTTTCATGCGTATATCTCTCATCTTCAATTTTGATATTTTGTTCATCCTGGTCTAAAAGTAACTGAATAAGCTAATACTGCATATCTCATATACTTAAGCAGGGAGCATGTAAATAATAGTCAACTACATTACAAGACTAGCTTTTTGTTTTTATTGAATTTAAATCAATCACAGCTAGGTTGCCTCTAACAATTTTCAGAAATTTATTGTAAATGTTCGTTTGATACAATTAACAAGATCTGAACTGGTTTAATTTTCCAGCATAGTTAATGGTGCTCGACGATTGTAAGTGACTGCATTGAAATTGCATCTCGGTTCTAACTAGTACGGTAATATTCACCTTGAAAACGCAGTTGGAAAAACAGAACATGTAGCTCTAGTTAATCCATACACACCGTAACGAGTAGATTTCGGTGTAAAAAGGCGATTTTTAGGTGGAGAGAAAATGCAGACAACAATGAATTCCAAAAGCCCGTTGAGTCCAGAGGCCGCTAAAAATCTGGTTTTTGATCACTGGAACTTTTTGACCAGTCTGGCTCGTAAGCGTTTTCCAAATGATACGAGTATGGGAGATCAAGCGTTAACCTATGTATTGGATAAAGTGGAAGAACAGGACTGGCAGAGAGCGAGAGGTTGGGATGGCTGCGGTAGCTTCGCAACCTTTATTGCGGTACTTGCAAATCGTTTAATGACTGATTTTGTGCGATCACGTTTTGGCTATAACCGGGCACCAACCTGGTTGCTGGAGAAAAAAGATGTGGTTTGGCAAAAGGCTTATAAATTATATGCTGTTGATAAATATGAACGCAGAGAGGCCATAGAAATATTGCATGCTAATTCATCAGAAATGAATCGAACAGCAATTGAAGAAATCGTCACCACAGTCTATGCAAAATGCACAAAACAAGCGCGGTTTTGCGAAGGTAACATCGGGATAGATCAAATAGTAGAATCATCTTCTGTGGACAATGAAATGCAAGATAATATTGATATTAACAGTAAGCAGCTGATTGAGATACTCGTTGAATACATTCAATCTGATGACAAAACAATTGAACCTATCATAGACGACTCGATCCAAGATTTACTTGCTCATTTAAGATCTCATATCAGCATGAGCGATGAAGATCGGCTGTTGTTAAGATTGAGATTTTGTGAAGGACTAAAAATCAAGGAAATCAGCCAAATGCTTCATATAAAAGGCAACCCGTATAAGCGCATCAATGGACTCATTGATGATCTAAGAGTTGCATGTCAACAAAGCGGGCTTATTGCGGCTTAGAAGAAGGTGTTTTTTTAATAGCCATGAGAGTGGTTTGGAGATGATAAATGGCAGACAGTCAAGATACAACGCTAGCATTGCTGGGTATTGCAGCAACAAAAAAACCTGTGGATCTGGAATGCCCACCTGAAAATGTAATGAGTGCTTTTATTGAAAATCGTATCGACTCCAAAACTCGTTTAATGATGCTCTCTCATGTAAATAGTTGTGAGGATTGCTATCAAACTTGGGAAACATTAAGCGTTTTCATGGCACAACATCAACAAAACAAAAAAGCATCTCAGCAACAAAATATTATCGCTAAAGCTGGCTTTCTCCAGCGTTTAGGAGAATGGTTTAACTCAGGTTTTTCCTGGCAAACAGCACTTCCAGGCATAGCCTTGGCATCCTTGGCAATTGCACTTGTTGTCAATATCCCTCATTCATTATACAAGTCGACAATTACCAATCCTTCTGTTGTTGCTGCAACAACACTGGATGCTGATACGCTTGCACAAAGTATTCAGCAACTACCAGTACCTTGGGAACATCAGGCTTTGGGATTTAGTAAAACATCGTATTCAGTACCAGCAAAAGCTGTTGGCGCAGGTATTTGGAGCGCAAGAAACGCATTAATGAGTTCGACAGATTCACTGCCTGATCCATTAGTCATCACTCCAGAAGTTGACTTGCAGAATTCTCCATATAGCAAGTACTTTGAGTTCGGGCAATGGACTCTGGACGCATGGATTCTAACGAATGTAGATCATGTGAAACCAGCACAATGGGCTTTACTCAGTCAATCTTTAAATATCATTAAAACTGGTTTAAAACAACACCAGAAATCTGAACCTGAAGCAACAATTGCATTGCAAATCATTGATAAAATGAAGCCGAGTCTAGATCGATTATCCCAAAAACAAGATCCTTCAGCCCAAAAATCCTTGTCTCGCGAAATAAGGCTAGGCTTGCAGAAGCTGTTTCTGTAACCCATTGGTCGAGCGAATATTCAAGACGATATGCATGTCCGTTTCATTCTATTGTTGGTGGCTTTACTCATTGCGTTTCACGCCAACGCAGCAATCAACAACGAGGTTGCCTTTTATATCGATGCTTATGGTGAGCTGACTGCACAGCAAGAACCAAAGGTAGCTGAAGCTCAGCGAATTTTTAAACGTCTTCAATCTGTTGCTGACCGTAACAGCAAACATCTTGCAAAACTTGTCGTCATTAACAACAAGACACACGCCTGGGCAATCGCGTTACCAGCAGGTCACATCATATTATCCAGGCAGGTACTGGATATTGTGCATCGTGATGCAAATACTGAACTTGCCCAGGCACGACTGGCTTTTGTAATCGGACATGAACTTGCACACCTGGCCAACGATGATTATTGGCATCATGAGGTGGAGAGTTTTATGCAAAACACCTCGGACGCCCGAAAAATTGCCCAGTTTCTCAATCAAAACTTTGAAGCAAAACAAGCTGAACTTGCGGCAGACGACAAAGGCTATATCTACGCTGCAATGGCGGGCTATGCGGTTGATCGCTTAATAAAAAAGCACAACAATAAGCAGCCATCTGCTGCCCAGGATTTTTTTACTTTCTGGATGCAGCAAACCAATACCAAAACTTCACCATCGCATCCTGAAGCTAAAGATAGAGCAGAACTGCTACGTCAGCGCTTGAATCAACTCAAACAAAAGCTGGCATTTTTTCGAGTCGGTACACGACTTGCCCATTTTGGGCATTGCAATGATGCGATTTATTTTCTAAAAGAATTTCAAAAAGTGTTTCCGGGACGAGCCGTACTTAATAATCTGGGGCAATGTTACCTGCAGCAAGCTCAATCGCAAATGCAACAGAAACAGCTGGCTTTTTACTGGCTACCACTGTCTTTGGATACTCACAACAGAGCATCAGCACTGACACGAGGCGGGATTGCTGCTCTTGAATCACCCAGGCAATTTCTAAAAAACTTCGACACCAAAAACAGCACTGTGTCTGGTTACCTGGATGATGCCATTGAGGTTTTAAGCCTTGCTGTCAGTAAAGATCCGTATTACATTCCTGCAAGAATCAATCTGGCAATCGCTTATCTGTACCAAGGCAAACCTCACCGGGCAAGAGCAATACTTGCTGATACACAACAGCAATCAAACGATAATGCAACGGTAACAATGCTGGATGCCCTGGCTTTGTATGAACAAACTGACGCTGATATTGATCTTTGGGCAACGGCAATAAAAAAACTTGAGCGGCTGGAACAGAATACCCCGTCAATGTATGTGCTCTATAATCATGCTCGCTTGTTATCTGTTCGACCACGGTTAATAGAAGCACAAAAACTTTGGAATCGCTTGCGGGATTACACAGATTATCTACCTGCTGTAACCCGAAAAGAAGTCTGTAGCCAGCAAAATCTAGCCCCCCTTACCAGCTGCATGCGTTTAAGCACAAAAAAAGCAACCAAACCAAACTGGAGCTGGCTGTTTACAACTAGCCTCAATCCGCTTACCAATGTTGAGCGAGAGCGGCTTAATGCTAACTGGCAATCGATTGGTTTTGACTGGGCCGCAGCAGACCTTCATGGTTTTATACATCAACGTAGTGACGACAGCATCGAACTACTTGAATTAAATAACACAGTACAAATACAGGTTTTAAAAGGCGACCCGATTGCTGATCTGACACAAATCAATGGTTATTGCAAATACCCGCTGATTAAAAGAACACTGGATGCAGATGAGGTGTGGTCGTGTGATAACTGGGCGGTGTTAGTTTCCAATCAGCAAGCCAGGGAAATCTGGTATATTCAGAAATAACAGAGACCGACCTGAACAGGCGTTAATGATGTTTTTCGACAATGCCTGATTGATGTGTAAATTCAATGTCAGTTTCCAGATGATTAACGATTTCTGACCAGATCTCAATCCAGCAGCAGTGGTGATCAACATTTGGAAATCGCAAAATCACAGGGTCTGGTTGCAACGCCAGAACTGGCAATACGATCTCTGCAGGGATGTTTTCATCGTCTTCGCCAATCAGGTGGATTTGCTGAATCGTTGGCGGTAAGGCTGGTTCAACGGCGGGGTCCAGCGAACCTGTCAATAAACTGTAACCATGTAAACGCGCCCAGGCCGCCACATTCAGGTTGCCAGATAGTGTAATCACTCGTTGAACCATGCTCAGCTTTGGCGCAAGCAGCATTGCCAGGCTGCCACCACCGCTATAGCCAATTACGGTTACCCTGCAATCAGGATATGCCTCTAACAGGTTTTGCAAGGCATTCTTCATGGCATCAACAACTGTGTTCGAATAACGCCAATGGGTCCAGTAAAGTGGATGGCAGATTTCAGAATCATGCTCTCCGTGGTAGCATGGTCGGCCAAGATACAGTGAAGAAGTCTTGTCAGAACGCATCAACTCCAGCGTCAACGAGTAATCAGGTGTTGGATTACGCGCCACTTGTCGACTGTATAACCAAGGCTTTCCATCACCAGCAAGATAGACATGCAGCTGATTGTTATTGCATATTGGTTTATTTTTGAATACTGTTAGTAAAAACCCATTGCTTGTGAGTTTATTCTGGGTAAACCCATTTGCAGCTGCTTGCTGCTCAAGTTGTATCTCAGGTACAGTGCAACTTGCCAGTAAAAGAATTGTAAAGCCAAGCAGTCCGTTGGTTATTCTATTCATGTAAAGATTTACTTTGAGTGTATCACCGAAACATTGAGGTTTCTAATCATGTGTTATGTTGTTAAGCTTTTCAATCCGTTATCGCAATTTTGTCATCAACCATCGATTAGTTTTTTGGTCGCCTGTATTTTTACACTATCAGTTGCAGGATGTGCTGGTCCTGGCAGCAGCGGTTTTTCTGATGAGGCTGAAATCACTCCGGAAAATGTGAACAAATTGCAAATAGTCGATTGCTTGCTACCCGGACAAATCAGACAAATGGGACAAAGCTTTACTTATGTCACCGCGAGAAGACCAGTGCGTACAACTGCTGCAAATTGCGAGCTGAGAGGCGGCGAATATGTCGCATTTGATCGCGCAAACTATGCGACTGCGTTAAAAACATGGCAGCCAAAAGCCAGCAAAGGTGATGCAGAAGCCCAGTTTTACGTCGGTGAAATCTATGAAAAAGGGCTAGGAATCGCACCCGACTATGAACTTGCAGCGCTCTGGTATAAAAAATCAGCTCAACAGGGCTACTCCGAGGCCATGGTCAACCTCGGTTATCTCTACGAAAAAGGCTTGGGCGTCCCCAAAGACTCAATAACAGCATTAAACTGGTATCGAAGAGCAGCTGGGCTTGAAAATACAGATGTCGCGTTTGCAGCCAGCGTAGAAAAAACCCAGGCTCAAATTAAATCATTACAACAGGAATCAGCACGTTATCAACAACAATCACAACAATTTCAGCAGGAATCTACTCAATTACGAGAGAAGCTGGATGAAACCAAACAAGAGCTCCAATCGACTCAACAACAGCTAAAACAACAAAAACTTAACGCGATCAGAAAACAAAATTCAGTTGAACGCCTGCGAAAGCAATTGCAAGAAAAGAAAAAGGCACTTTCCGGAGGCGCGTCAGGCACACAAGCTTCGAGTGCAGAAATCACTCAGTACGAACAGCAATTAAAACGTAAAGAAGCTGAATTACAAAAACAAAAGCAAATGATCAGCTCACTTGAGAGTGAAGCCAAACAACAAAAACAAACCTTGAATATTTTAAAAGAAGGTGCAGAACGTTTCGCCGAGGAAACCAGTCGTGAACTGGCTAGTTTGCGCACCAAATTATCCTCAAGCAATGCCCGATCAAAGCAACTGGAAGATGAACTCAACCAATCACATCAGACATTAGATCAATTACAAGCAACCATTAGTAAACAAAACGTCAGTTTAAGTAATCGTGAATCTGCATTGCAAACGTTGCGCAATCAACTCAACAGTAAAAGAAAACAAGCAAAAACAGCAAAACAAAATGCAGAGCTGATTAAATTAAGCCAGGCATTACAGCAACGTGAGCAGGAATTACAGGCTCAACGGAATAAAATCGATGAACTGAATTATCAATGGCAAACACTTTCCCAGCAGGATAAGGCCAAACAACTCGAATTAAAAGCACAAAGTACCAAAATCGACGAGTTGCAGGCTCGCATTGATCGTGAGAAAGAAGAAGCTGCACTTGCAAAAAGTGCGACAACGAAACTTTCCAGGTTGACAGCTCCGCGTATTGAAATAATCGACCCGCCATTGGTTGCACAGCGTGGAACACGTTCAGTCAACGCTCGAGCCGGAATTAAATCACGCATGATTATCGGCAAGGTTCACGCTCCAGGGGGTCTGGTGTCTCTGATTGTTAATGATGTAGAGGAAACTGTTGATGCCAGCGGCTTGTTCAAAGTCAATATCCCGTTGACTTCAGCCTCAACCCCGATACAAGTCGTTGCAGTTGACAAGAACAGTAAGCGCTCTGAGCTTAAATTTACAATTAACAGGAAACAATCTGAAACTGCAATCGCAAAAAAGACTGCCTCCTCACAAACAAACAAACAGCCGGAAGCTGTATTAACCAAAATGTTGCCCCGCAATTTATTCGGTGAATACTACGCATTACTGATTGGCAACAACACTTATCAAAAGCTGCCTCATCTTGATACGGCCATCAATGATGCAAAAGGTATTGCAGAGGTATTACAAAAACAATACGGTTTTAAGACAAAAGTTTTACTGGACGCAACCCGATACGATATTTTGAAAGCATTGAACGCGTATCGAAAAAAACTGACAGAAAAAGACAATCTTTTAATTTACTATGCTGGTCACGGAATTCTGGACAAAGTCAATGATCGGGGCCACTGGTTGCCTGTTGATGCAGAACCAGACAGTTCAGCAAACTGGATCTCAGTGCAGAATGTCACTGACCAGTTAAAAATTATTTCTGCCAAACATGTACTCGTGGTCGCTGATTCCTGCTATTCCGGTGCTTTGACGAGAAGCTCTATTGCCAGACTGGAAGCCGGGATGACAGCTACAAAACGGGCCCAGTGGATTAAACTCATGCTCAATGCCAGATCCAGGGTAGCCCTGTCATCAGGAGGGCTTGAACCTGTTCTCGACGGCGGTGGCGGCAATCATTCAATCTTCGCCAAGGCCTTAATCGATACACTGGCCAAGAACAAGGATTTACTTGAGTCCCAGGCACTCTACAGAAATGTATCTGCACTGGTTGCTGATGCAGCGAGCGACCAGGATTTTAAGCAAGTACCGGAATTTTCTCCAATACGCCATGCAGGACATGCTGCAGGTGAGTTTTTCTTTTACCCCGCCTTGTAGATTGAATGAGAATCAGTCACAATGGCAACGCATGTGGATAAGCTGCAGTATAAAATCAAGAAAACACATTAACCAATTAAATTATAAGTAATAAGGGGTGATTAAAATGGAGATATCCGAAAAAAATATTGAATCCACAATAACAAAACTTGGCATTGCACTACTTGTTAGCGGAACAATTCCCAATGCAGTGGCAGAAACACCGATTAACCAAACCAAGATCAATATGACTGCAGTTATCGCTAGTGTATGCCCGCAGGGAGGAAATAGTGAAGCATTTCAAACCCGTTGTAATGCTGTGGTTCGTGCAGCTGGATCTCCACAAGCTCTTGTTTCAACAGTCAATAGTAACGCTGTTGTAGATACCGATGGTGATGGCGGCATCACTCCCTTGATAAACTCGATTAACAAAGTCGCGCCAGAGCAACTGATTGTTCCGGGAGTGCAAGCAACACGAACAATGACGAGTGTCGCCAGCGTTGCCAATGCAGCGATTACATCCAGACTGGATAGTTTGAGAGCAGCGATGCATAGTCCTTCTACAACACGATTGGCAAACACTATCCAATCACAACCAAACCGCTTGGTTTTTGCTTTTAATCCCGCATTAAGCGGCGGTGCGGCTGGTATTGCTGATTCCAGCCGGCTTGGAATCTGGGGCAATGGAACCTATAATACGGGTGATGTGAACTCTTCAATAAATCAGCTTGGTTTTGATTTTGACAACTGGGGCGGCACCTTGGGAGTCGATTACAGAGTCACAGACGATCTGGTTGCAGGCGCTGCATTCACTTATCTCAATACTGATGCAGATCTGGATAGCTCCGCAGGTAATGTCGAATCAGATTCATACACGGGCACAATCTATGCCACCTATTCTCATGCGAGTGGTTTCTATATTGATGGAGCCGCTTCTTACGGGGCGATTGATTTTGATATTTCACGCAGAATTCAATACACTCTGCCAACTGATGTCGTGAACACCACAGCAAAGGGAGACCCTGACGGCTCTCAATATTCATTTGGTATGGGCATTGGCTATCAGTTTTCTGTGGCGAGTGCAACGATCGAACCTTTTGCTCGTGCTGATTACCAGGAATATGAAATTGATTCATATCGTGAAACAGGTGGTCAAGGCTGGGGAGAACGTTTTTCAAAGCAGCGCGTCCGATCACTGCCAACATCAGTTGGCTTGAGGCTGAGCAATGCATTCAGCACCTCATGGGGAATCCTGCAACCACAAGTGCATGGCGCCTGGCATCATCAATTCAAGGATGACTCACGCACCATTACCACCAGCTTCCTTGGAGACGGTGCAACCAGCAATCGTACCGCCACTCAATTCTCAATCGTTACCGAAGGTCCAGACCGTGATTACTACACTGTTGGTGCATCCGTAAACGCAACATTTGCAAACGGTATCTCAGCTTTTGTAGCCTATAATACATTGCTTGGATATCGTGATGTCGACAGCCATCGTGTTACATTTGGCGGACGACTGGAGTTTTAATGAAGCTCATGTCATGCCTCTGCTGACAGACGAAGGAGGCTGTATTTTTCCCAGTCTCCGTGTTGAAAGTGCTCGGTTACAGATGCAAATCGAGTACTTTCGACTTACTCTTGAAAAAATGGCAAGTTCCCTGATTTAATTTCAGGCTTTTGTGCACAGAGATAATCTGAAACAACCACACCATTTAAAATCACTCACTCTGCAAAATAAATATCCATATCTTCAGGAAAAACGACCTTACCGTTATAAAACTTTCTGATAATTGTTAGCGTCTTACTCTTATCCGCTGTCCTGCGCATAAGATGCGTGAGTAAGAGCTGTTTAACATTCGCTCGCGCTGCCATCTTGCCGATATAACTCGGTTTCATATGGAGTTTTAGAGCAACACCACTGGCATCTTCAGGAACTGCATTATGTGCCACCAATATCTCAGCATTGCGTGCAAATGCAGGAACTTTGCCCATCTGCCCACTCATATCGCCTGACAAAACAACAGAACAGCCTGCTGCCTCAACACGATAAGCAAAAGCAGGAACAGGGCCATGTCGAGTTGCAACTGCTTTCACGACTAATCCCGTTGCCGGATTTCGATATGCAGTCATAACCTCTGGGTGATCATCTGTCCAGGGTAGTGTTTTTGGCCTTATTTTAAATGCACTGTTCTGTTCTTCACTCACAAAATTACTGAGGTAGGAATAAACGCCTTTTTTACCGATGGCACGTTCGACAAACTGATCTGCTGAAACAAACACTTGATTGGCACTCGGTCCGATTATCATTAGATCTCGCGTGCGTTCAGTAAAAAAACCACCTTTGGCATAGGCCATAAAATCAGCACTATGATCGACATGAAAATGAGAAAACAATATAGCATCCAAATCTTCAAACTTTGCTTGACTCGCCTCAAAATTTTGTGATGACCCGGGACCGGCGTCAATAATGATTCGCGCTTTGTTATCCAGCCAGACAAGATAGCTAACAGAAGCCTGTTTATCCCATAACTCAGGACCACGTGTCCCCAACATCTGTATTTTTAAACGATTTGGCTGACACAATTTCTCTGGTTTAATTCCAGAACAAGCTGATTGACTGATGAATAAAATAATCACAGTCAACAGTAAATGAAATTTTGTCTTGAAATGCATCATCTGAATGCAGACGATTTTAATCAGCGTAAAGCAAAATTTCACCTTTATTCAATTCCAGTGAATCTCCGCTCCAGCGCTGATACTCACCGTCAATATATTCTTTGCGAATATCCAAACCAAGTTTACGGAAATAAATCATGTAATTCCTCAAAAAACTGGGCTGGAAGGTGGTGTTATAAGTAAACGTCGGCAACAACTCAGCTGATTGAGTAGAGATAATACTGCCTCTTATCATACCTGCGCCAGGTCGTTGTCCGAGTTTACCGAGCACAAAAATGGTTCCTGCCTTCATGTTGACACCCGTAAAATCACCGCTGTCACCACCAATGGCAATCAATCCTCTGCGCATGCCATTTCCCACTTCATTCCTGGCGTTACCTTGAATGATAATTTCGCCGCCGAGCATTCCTGTCGCACTGCCACGCACTGCGCTACCAACTAAATGACCTGCATCACCTTTGATAATAATACGACCGCCGGACATTTCACGACCAATCCAGTCGCCAGCGTTGCCCTCAACCAGAATCTCCCCACCAGTCATTTCAGCTCCAAGGTGAGCGCCAACACTACCTTTGATGGTTAAACTTCCATCGGACATTTTATGACCAAGCAGTTTAACTTTGGTTAAATCACCTTCTACCTCGATATGAGCATTTTCGATTTCCCCGCTGACGTCAAAAAATTCACTTAATGGTACTTCGTTGTTACCATGAAATAGTGTCAGTGCAGCAACTTCATCAGCCGTCTTACCATTCAGGAAATCGGGACTAATCACTTCCGCTTCCAGCGGAACTTCAGGTTGTGTGTGCAAAACCAGCTTCATGATTAACCCCGTAAAATGTCATGTAATTGCAAATGATATTGTCCCAGATCACCACCATAGTTACCTGCTGTAATCTGCACAACACCTTCCCGTGCAGCGGCATTGATACCAAGCCGCATAGACTCTGCAACAGCGGTTTCATTCAGACCATCAATGACAATTTCAAGCACACAGGTCACATCCTCAGGCAATGCAGTTTCTGGTACGCGTCCTCTCAGGCTCGGACAATAGGCATCATTGGTTGATGCAGGCAGTTCCTTGTATTTAGAGCCGATTTTACTACCACTGCGAACCACGCCGTCAGGAAACGGCAAGATAATGTCAGCGATACGCATTGCATCAACAGCTGCCTCGACTGCTTCCAGGGTAACGCCCAGGTCTTTACCAAGCACAAGAAAATTACCACCACCAACAGCTTGCTGTAAGCCAAATGATTCATCGACATAAAACTCACCTTCCATCACCGGAATACGCCAGCTGCGTTGGCCACCGAGCACTTTACTGGATTGATAACCATCGCCAAAATACCTGAGCTTACCCCCAACAACAACGCTCTCAGTTGATTCCAGCCCATTAAAACAAGCCGTTGTCGGACAAGTCATTACACATTGACCAACGCGTTCGACCAACCGGTTGCCGACACCTTTGGCACTGCCTGCAAACAGCAAAACGCTAACACCCGGTCGTCCATCCGGCGTGTCATCAGCCGGGATTAGATGTTCAATACCTGCTTCACACCGGCAACCAATTACAGAAGTCGCAAATCCAGTCATGGAACGCGCTGCTGCCATCGCCCATTTTTCGGTTTCAGCGGTGATGATGACACGGCTTCCCCACATCTCGAATGCTTCGGCAAAAGTATCAATGATTTCTGTTGTGTTAATCAGCATGTTTTTTGTCTGATGATGAGTTGGTATTAAACGATCGTGGAATTCATTATGCGCTGGTTGTTGGGATCACTTTTCCATCATGCACATAGGAATCATCGACCGCATAATTATCAAACTGGATGGTATAATAATCTTCAAAGAATGGACGCAGAATATCTTCCACCTTGTTGTCATAATCTGGCGCCACATGAATCAGGCGACCTTGTGTATCTGCGCAGAATTCGTGATTATTAATAAACATTTCACCACTTTTGATGACATATCTTGCGGCATTAAACATCGCCTCTTTGTCATCCATTTCGTCATAAATGGTCACATCTGCATCCGCACCAACCCCAAGATGACCTTTATCTTTCAATCCAAGCAACCTGGCTGGCCCGGCTCTGGAAACTATCGCGATTTCATAGAGGCTGTATTCCCGATCCAGATCAAGTAATCCTGTTTTGGCAATCGCTTTCTGATTAACCCTGGCGGCTTCTTCATTACGAAACTCCTTATCCATTAACAAGCGAATCAGCTTTGGATAGTTCATAAAAGAACCACCATTGGGATGGTCTGTTGATAACACCATACGCCAAGGGTCTTTCGCCATCAGAAACAACTCTAGCCCAATTGCCCATTGCAGGGCATGGGTATAAATTTTCTCCTGATAGGAAAATGGCAGAATACCGCAACCACTCTCGCATTCTGTATCAGCATTGATCCATTTGCTTTTGGTCATGTTACGCAGCGTCCAGGTCAGTGGCGCATCACCTGTCATAATGGTTGCCTGACCGAACATGACTTGGCCAACATCAGCACTAATGTTGTCATTTTCGTTGATGAAATCTGAAATCTCAGCTGCAGCTGAAACCGGGTTTTTGTTCAACTCACCGCCGTAACTGTGAAACTGAATGTGGGTAATATGTACACGACGACCTTCAGCCGTACGCATGGTTTCCAGCGTTGTTTTATAGTTACCGCTGTGACCGAGATTATTGCAGTGAATATGTGCAGGATGTGGCAAACCTAAGTCGCTGGTTGCGTCAATCAGTGCTTTAATGATTTTTCGTGGCGTTAAGTTAAAGCCACTGATTTCAGAATCGATATTATCCACATTGGAGTTTTTACGTCCTTTCCAGGGCTCATCTCCACCAGGATTAACCAGCTTGACCGCATAGGCTTTTGAGGCATTCATCCACCAGGCAACAGCTTCACGAAATTCCTCCATACGACCTTTTTCAAGCAACTGGTTCAAACAAACATTATTCGCGAGCAGCACATAAAAGCCCTTGTCGACGACTGGCGTATCATGTAACTCCTCGATGGTATGTCGAGCACCCAGTGGCGGAACAGCCGCTTCCATTGCTGTGGTATAGCCTAACGTTGCATAACGATAGCCCGTGGTAAATGTTGAAGGCACAGAGCCACCCGTGCCAGACCGAAGCGCCTTGACCCGCGGAGAAACATCGTGACGTTTACTTTCGGGTTGAAATTTTCGCGCTAAATTGACCTTGTGACCAGCGATATGACAATGGATATCAACCCCGCCAGGCATGACCACCATGCCATGCGCATCAATAACCGGGGTGTTTTTGGGAACAGTTTTTACGATTTTTCCGTTCTTGATACAAATATCCATGATTTTCCCGTCAATTTTGTTGATGGGATCGTAAACCTTGCCATTTTTGATACGAAGAGCGGAAGCCATGTTTTCCCCTTGCAATTAGGCCGCAGTAGTTTTCGTTGTCTGATTCAAGCCGCGTAGCTCACAAACACGTTCCTTGATCGCTTTTAATACCATTTGATCACTTGGAAATGGCGAATCGAATGCTGGTCGCAAACTCAACGCAACATTATCCATTCGATACACTGTTCCGGGCACATTGATACCATAGGTTGCCGTGGTAAATGCGACCTTGGCGAGCGAACTAGTGACGGTTGGCTTTGGGTCCAGAGTAATCACTGGAATTTTCTTGATATGCTCAATTGCTTTCGCTGAAAAATTTGAGGCAGGATCACTAGCAATCACACAAAGCGCATCAGCTTCACCTCTACCTAATATGTCCGAAGTCGTGTATTCACCTGGGTTGAAACGCGGATAGCCACGATTAAAATTCACTCCAAACGGAAAACCAGTTTGCCAGGAGACGACATTATCTGCACCTGTTACATTGCCATGCCCACGTGTTGGCAAGGCAACAAAATGAGTATACTGATTAAGATCAGTCGCCAATTCCAGTAAAGCGCCTGCATTAAAATGGCGGCCCCGAGTCATGGTCAACCCCATACCAAAGAAAATAACGCCGAACTGGCAATTTTTCATGCGCTCAACTAACTCTTCCAGTACAGCTTTGGAAATTCCGGTACGCTCTTCTACAGAATCGTCCAGCGCAGCGTCTTTTACCAGTGCCCGCATTGCCCAAAGCAGCTCAAAATCACTGCCGGGTTTGATCTGTAAAAAAGTGTCTGCGATCAGAGAACTGGGTGTCGGACGAATATCAACCATGGCAACATGACGATCATCCTTGCCATTCGGGGTGTTCGCACCTTTGGCAGTCACTGCGTATCGCTCAAAATGTCGCGGATGAGCTTCTGCCGGATTTCCGCCCCAGTACATGACAAAATCAGCGCGATTTTTAATTTCGCCCAGACTTGCTGTGCTTTCACCAACACCTTGAAATGCCATACCAGTCGGGCCATGGCAAACTGAAGTCGTGGTGTCGATATTGCCATTCACATAATCAGCAATCGCAACTGCTTCTTTCTGTGCTTCACAGGTGGTATCACTGAGTCCGTATATCGCCGGAAATTTGGCACTCACAAAAATTTGCGCTGCTGCTTCCACTGCATCTTTCAATGACGCTTCCTTGCCGTCGATTAACGCCACCGGATAATCTTCAACCTTATGCTCAAGAAACCATGCTTTACCTAATACGCAGGCATTATTTGCTTTGGTGATGTGTTTACCGGCAGGATCGACAGTTAACTCGATGTCGTCACAAACACATCCGCAGAATGTGCAAACGGCATTCTTGATGACTTTGGATTCTTCGCTCATGGTCGATACCTCAAAGTTAATGTTTCATGAAAACCAGTGAATGAATACAATGCTAGTTAGCGCTTGCTGTACAATCTGAATCCAGAAACCACATGCGTTAACTATCAAGTGGATTGGTTCTCACTGTCATGATCGTCTATTCTATTCGCAATGTGTTGATTCAAGCAATCAGCAATTTCAATCCCGATCAAGTTAAGTTCTGGATAAACCTCTACCCACGCTCTGATATCACTGTTATTTGCGTGTCAATTGACTGTTACAGAGCACAATTAATACATATGTTATATACACTTTCGCTTGAATAATGGGCTGGTATTTTTTATGCTTCTCTATGCGTCATCTGCCCGACAACGATAATTACGGAGCAAAATAACATGTCAGAAACACTACTTCTGGTTCCTGTGCGCACTAGCCGACAGGGAACCTCGCTCAATGCCGGCAAGTTGAAAGAGGAATACCAGGATGAGACATCAACTGTCGAGCTGCACCCGGATGATATAACCAGACTCGGGCTGCAAAAAGGCGACAAAATCCGCATGTTATCCGAAAATAGTGCCGAAGCAGTTGTTACGATTAAAGCACAAAAAGGCGCTGATGCCATCCCTGGCTTGGCTTTTATGGCTTACGGACCGGTTTCCAGCCGCTTCATGGAAGCCGATACTGCAGGCACTGGCATGCCGATTTCCAAACACATGCCGATTACCATCGAAGGTCCTTTATCCGAAGATGGTACTGTCATGGAAGTCACCGCCTCACTGGTTGCAAGCGATGCGTCTCTAGCAACAAGCCCTTTATCCCCTGAACAAATCAACTTGCTGAATAAACTTAACGCAACTTCGCTGAAAACAGTACAGACGGTCTGGCTCAGCGGTTATTTTGCTGCACAGAGCGGCGCCGGTCTTGGCTCAATGGAATTTGGCGGAACATCTGCAGGAGCTGATGTTTCCAGCTTGCCCAGGATGACAATCTTGTTTGGCTCGGAAACCGGTAATAGCGAGGAACTGGCGAACGAGCTGTTTGAAAAAGCTAAAGCAAACGGCTGCAATGTCTGTCTGGAAGACATGATGGACTATGACACCTCGAAGCTAGAAAACGAGGAACTCATGTTTGTCATCGTCAGCACCCAGGGAGAAGGCGATCCACCGCTGACAGCCGGGAAACTGCATGGTTTCTTCAAGAATGGTGAAGCGCCACAACTTGGAAACCTGAAATATTCTGTACTCGCACTTGGAGACAGCAGTTACGAATTTTACTGTCAGACTGGCAAGGATTTTGATGGTTTTCTGGAAAACCTTGGCGCTACCCGGGTATTGGATCGGGTTGATGCAGACCTTGATTTTGAAGAGCCTGCTGAACAGTGGATGGAAGATGTGCTGGAGTTTTATGCTGATGTTGCTGAACAAGCAGGCGGTTCAGTGCAGGCAGCTGGCAGCACTGTCTCCAAAGATAAATCCGGATTTTCCAAAACCAACCCTTATTTTGCTTCTGTCTCGTTAAACATCAACTTGAACGGTGAAGGATCAGCGAAAGAAACCCGCCACATCGAAATTGAACTGGGCGATTCCGGATTAAGCTATGAGCCAGGTGACGCACTTGGCGTTTATCCACTAAACAACATAGCGTATGTCGAGGAACTACTGGCAGCCCTTCAAATGGATGGCAATCAGCCAGTAACGGTATCCAAACAAACGCTTCCACTGCGCGATGCATTTCTGCACAAGCTTGATATTACAGCTTTGAGCCGGGTCAATATGGAAAAATATGCCGACTTGATCGGCAGTGATGCGATTAAAACATTGCTGGAAAAACAACACAGTAAACAGTTTAATGAATACACTTGGGGTCGTGAGATGATTGACCTGGTCAAAGACTACCCCGCTGGCGACATCAGCGCCCAGGATTTTGTTAATGTATTGCGCAAAATGCCAGCACGCTTGTACTCAATTGCATCCAGTTTAAAAGCCCATCCAGGGCAAGTCCATTTACTGGTTGGTGCCGTCAGATACACTGCTTTTGAGCGTGAACGTGAAGGCGTATGTTCCACCTTTCTGGCTGAACGCATTGAAGAAAACCAGCAAATTGCAGTCTATGTCCACGCCAACAAAAATTTCAGCCTGCCTGACGACCCTGATACGCCAATCATCATGGTTGGCCCCGGAACCGGACTTGCTCCATTTCGCGCATTTCTGGAAGAGCGCAAAGCAACAAACGCTTCAGGTGAAAACTGGCTATTTTTTGGTGACCAGCACCAAGCCAGCGATTTTCTCTATGCGGATGAACTTACCAAAATGCATGAAGATGGCTTGCTAACCCATCTCGACCTAGCCTTCTCTCGTGATCAGAAAGATAAAATCTATGTCCAGACCCGGATAATGGAAAAAGCCAAAACCATTTACGAGTGGTTTGAAAAAGGTGCTTACTTTTATATCTGTGGAGATGCGGAACGCATGGCTCACGACGTTCACAAGGCTTTGATCGATACAGTTGTACAGGAAGGCGATAAAACCCAACATGAAGCAGAAGCCTATATTGACGGCTTGTTGGAAAATCGACGTTATCAGCGTGACGTGTATTAGCATACCCTGTATGCTCAGTAATCAAGCGAACGATTCGAAAGCACGTCAAGTAATAAACAACGCATTGCCTAAAATCAGAGCATTCCTCAATTGTATTTCAAGACACCCATCCAAATGACTTTTCAAGAAACTCCGGAGCATTTCCGAGAATGCATTCTCCGTGAGAAATAATGATATTTTCAGGTTTCCAGCCAAGCATGATATCAAGCGCTTTTTGAGCCTTCTTTTTACCTAGGAAAAAACTGATTCTCCAATCGACTGGTGTCTTCCCGTTCGGTGACAAGATGCCAACGACTCTTGCAATTTTCTTCTGCCAGCAGTTAAATGCTGTCGGGTTAAAATTTTCTATCAAGTCAGCCAAAATCAATGTCTTAGAGCTGATGTGAAAAAAAACCACTTCTTCCATCGCTGGACTACCTAGAAATATGGTTTGTTCAATTTCATTAACCCATTCTTTTTCCGGCTGCAGAGTCAATTCTTTAGTAAAGTGAATATCCTGCCTTTTAGATGCAAGCCCAGGCGATGCATAACAGTTAGCATCAGAATAGGCTGAGACCCATTCTGACAGGAATAAATGATGGATTTTGTTTGGAGAGATCAAAAAGACTACTTTTCCAAGCTTATCCAACTCCTTCTTTAACTGTTCATTTAACTCCACCGGTGAATGAACCCACAAATCACCCTGGCTTAATTGAATAACAGTCATTCTAGTTGAATATGGAAAACCATAGAAATTAACTGTTTTCCCGTCACAAATCCAAATATTATCGTCGAACTTTTTTAATTGCATAGTGATTTCCTAATAAACAACTATCTGTTTTTTGCCCCTGAAAAATCGTTCAGTAATTTCTGAAAATCTTCCCACTTTTTATCTTCATAAAACGAGATATCAATCGGGTATCTTGTGTGATTAGATAGCGTTTGATTGAGTGTCTCCAGGAATTCATCTCTGTTGTGTATGTAATAAACCAGTTCCTTGAGATTATTACCTGTACGACTATATGCATGGCGACAGGCTCCATTGCTTTCAACCCCATCCTCAATAGCATCTTCAAGCTTTATCATTCGCTGATTGTCGGATTGCTCAGGCATCCCATTCCTCTGACTGCCTTCATATTTCCATGAAATAACAGTTAGCAATGGCAATTTATCCTGTATTTCTGACGATGGTATTTCGTTCACAAACTTATAGATGACTGGTTTCCCATCTTCTACAACTTTCCCAATAATTCCCTTTGCTTGTTCCTTATTCATGCTCAATAGAACCTTAAGACAGTTAAATAAATAGTTTAGACTCGCTACGCAATGAGACTGAACACCAAGCGGATGCAGTATCATTATGTCGAGTTATGGTTAAATACACTTTTTCTGAAACGACAGCAAAGTTGTCGTACAATGCTTGTATCATCAGATAACAAAAGAGTATATCGTTATGAACATAAACGCTGATATGTACAAGCAGATCCTTTACAGTCCCATCATTCTATCAATCATAATCGCAAGCCTGGTTGGTTGTGATAGTGGAAATAATGCAAAAACATCAATTATTTCAAAGGCTCCGGTACAAAAATACGAGAAAACTGTCACCATAAAAGGTGTCGTCAGAGGTGAAAAAGGCCTGATCAAGGCTGGAAAAATCAAGGCAACCAGCCAGACAAAAGTTATTGCCACTGCTGAAATTGAAAAAAATGGGCGATACACCATTCATATCCCACCTAAAACACAGTTTCCAGTTCTTATTTCTGCCTACCCGGGCGATGCCTCAAAACAGAAGGTATTATCTGTCGCGCTTGTCAATGCAATGCTAACAAATCACGACATTACACCCTCATCAACGCAAATAGCAAAAGCTGCAAAAGCGATGGGAGGTTATAGCAAGGAAAATATGTTCAAAGCTGCACTAGGCTCAGTTAATATGCCCGATCGTGACACATCTGCTGCAGGTTTTCGAGGCGATCCAACCAAACAATTCGGTGGCTGGCACTAATTCCTGAGAGACATTGTTATTTCGCTATCTCTCAATCAGGGTATGTGTGTGGATCTATTTCTTCATACAATAGCAAATAAGCTATTTTCATCCAAATGAGTATCTCACTTACACGGTGGTTATTATGTCTGCAAAATTCACGTTTATAGTCGTTTGTTTTTATAGCCTGACGAGTCTTATTTCAATTGCGCATGCCGATAAAGCTTCTGCTACAGAGCATTTTGGCTATGGTCAAATCTATTCCGGTCTTCAAGGAGGTTGGGGCAAAGCCTTTTCACTCGGAAGTATTGCCGGTGATGGTGATGGGCGCAAAGCTGAATATGTGGCAATTCTACCTCAACTTGGTATTGGTCTCTCAAATGTTGTTGGTGAAAACTCATGGTTTAAGGGCAACCTGGATGCGGTTTTCCAGGGCGAATTTCTAGCCGCCTACGAACCTGATTCTGGCTATTCAGCTGGATTGAGTTTGCTGCTACGTTATAATTTTCTGTATTCCGATGAATGGGTTCCATATCTGGAATTCGGCGGGGGTGTTGGTGTGCTTGATTTTGACTTGCGGGATCAGGAAGATGGCTTGATCTTTTACCCACAAGCCGGTTTGGGTGTCCACTATTTCTTTCATGACAACATGTCTGTAGATCTCGGCTGGCGTTTTCATCACATGTCAAACGCCAATACAACGTTGCCAAATAACAGCATTAATGCAAGTCTTTTGTTGTTTGGCTTTAGCTGGTATTTTGATTAGTTTTATGGGGCTGCAATTCTAAAACTCTATAGTTATAGAGACTATTTTCTTTAGCCAGCAACGTTTCGGCTATGCCGACATAGAACGCAAAAAAAAACGGATTCCAGTGGAATCCGTTTTTTCTTACTTCTCTCATGCGACCTGACCAGCAGATCACATGCAGGGAAATAAATTTCTTATACTTTGTTAGTAATGTACAAGAGTACAGGAGCAGTTATCCAGATAGCGAATAAAATTGCGATTTCTACAGTCATGCTGCATCTCCTCTTAAATAATAGTTATAACTAATGCGTTTTTACACAGCGCATTGCGTATTATATGCCTTTTGATCTTGAACGCAACTGCTTTCTGTCCGGTGAAACATAAAATGTCCACTAAACAGCCTCGTCGCCCTCGCCCAACAGGCAAGAACCGCTAAATCGATAACGCTGAGTCAGCCCAGCAGATCTAACAGCCTGCGCTGAGAGTATAACATTTCCTTAAAATCGTCAATCCACAACGCATATTTATCTGAACACAAGATCACGTATGTATAAGGAAACATGAGGGATTATCAGTCTTTCTGTCTGTTTAACAGGTCAAATAAATCATCCTGGCTTTCATAAAGGCACATAAAACTGACGCTATAAACGCCTGTTCTTAAAATATTCCTGTTTCAACAACAGATGAATCACTGTTTTTCATTGGTAACAACTTGGATATCTGTATCGATCGTTGTAACAAACAAACAGAGTGGTTTGTATTCTCCAATGCTTTTTTGTTGTGATCACTTCGTCAACAGGAACCCAAGCCAGATAGTACTTTACTCCAACTTAATACAGGACTAAAATAGTACAGTATAAATATTCAGGCTGGATGACATGCTCAAGATCAGTAAATTGACAGATTATTCGACAGTGATTCTTAGTGAAATGGCACGCAGTGATTCTGTCACTTTTACGACAGGAGAACTTTCTATTGCAACCAGCATTGCCCAGCCAACGGTGAGTAAAATTTTAAAGTTACTGGGCAAGTCATCACTGGTACTTTCGACGCGCGGCACGAATGGCGGTTATCGACTGGCGGATAAGCCAGAGCGGATTTCAGTCGCACAGATTATCAGTGCAATGGAAGGTCCCATTGGAATTACCGAGTGCTGTACAACCAGCGACAGTTGTGAACAATTCTCACATTGCCACATCAGCGGCAACTGGGGGGTAATTAACCGCGCAATCGAGTCAACATTACAAACCATTAGTCTCGCTGACCTTGTGAGTCCGGCTTCTGCATTGGTTGAAATGGCAGTGGTGATTGATAATCGCAGATTAGTGCAATCCAGGCAATAACCAGGATGCAACAGAGAAAAATGATGACAGAAATTCAAGATACTGAACAGACAATAACAGACGACTTGTCAATAGAAAATCAACAAATTCACGATGTCATCGACGCCGACTATGCGCCAGGCTTCGTAACGGATGTTGAATCGGATTCATTTCCTCCTGGGCTGAATGAAGATGTGGTGCGCGCCATTTCTGCGAAGAAAAACGAGCCGAAGTGGATGACTGACTGGCGATTAAAAGCTTTCCGAATCTGGAAAAAAATGACACCGCCAAATTGGGCAAAGGTCAACTTCCCGCCAATTGATTTTCAGTCAATCAGTTATTACTCAGCGCCAAAAGACATGAAAGATGGCCCGGAAAGTCTCGATGAGGTTGATCCCAAACTGCTGGAAACCTATAAAAAGCTGGGCATTCCCCTGCATGAGCAAGAGCGCCTGGCCGGTGTTGCGGTTGATGCAGTGTTCGACAGTGTATCAGTCGCAACCACATTTAAAGGTAAACTGGCTGAAGCAGGCGTGATTTTCTGTCCAATTTCGGAAGCAATTCGAGAGTATCCCGAGCTGGTTCAACAGTATCTCGGCTCTGTTGTCTCGCTATCAGATAATTTTTTCTCGGCGTTAAATTCAGCTGTTTTTTCAGATGGTTCGTTTGTATTCATTCCAAAAGGTGTGCGCTGCCCAATGGAATTATCAACTTATTTCCGTATCAACGCTTCGAATACCGGACAATTCGAGCGCACCCTGATTATTGCCGAGGAACACAGTCACGTTAGCTATCTTGAGGGCTGTACAGCGCCAATGCGCGATGAAAACCAGCTGCATGCTGCAGTCGTTGAATTGGTTGCGCTTGAAAATGCCGAGATCAAATATTCAACAGTACAAAACTGGTATCCGGGAGATGCTGAAGGCAAAGGCGGTATTTACAACTTTGTCACCAAACGTGGAGAATGCCGTGGCGATCACTCAAAAATCTCCTGGACCCAGGTCGAGACGGGCTCAGCGATTACCTGGAAATATCCAAGCTGTGTGCTGACTGGCGACAACTCGATTGGTGAATTTTATTCAGTTGCTGTCACCAACAGCTATCAGCAAGCAGATACCGGATCAAAAATGATCCATATCGGCAAAAACACCAGCAGCACAATCATCGCCAAAGGTATTTCAGCCGGCAAATCACAAAGCACATACCGTGGTCTGGTAAAAATGATGAAAAATGCAAGCAATGCGCGCAACTTTACCCAGTGTGATTCTTTACTGATTGGCAATCAATGTGGCGCACATACGTTTCCATACATTGAAGTACGCCAGCCCAGCTCCAAAGTTGAACATGAAGCATCAACATCCAGAATTGGCGAAGATCAGCTGTTTTATTTACAACAACGTGGTATTGCTGCCGAAGATGCTGTCTCACTCATTGTGAATGGTTTTTGCAAGGAAGTATTTAAGGAATTGCCGATGGAGTTTGCAGTTGAAGCACAAGCCTTGCTGGGAATTAGTCTGGAAGGCAGTGTCGGCTAGCGCATGCGGATTGCGGTTCGGTGAGCAAAACAATTTCATTTGACTGACAAAACCCCTGCCAGCGAGCTGCAACCCGACAACATAACGATACATTCAAGTCATAAATTATTTCAGGAACCAAAAAACAACCATGCTGGAAATCCAGAACTTACACGCATCAATCAATGACAAGTCCATTCTCAATGGAATTGACCTCAAAGTAAACGCCGGAGAGGTGCACGCCATTATGGGGCCAAATGGTTCCGGTAAAAGTACTACCGCATATGTGCTTGCTGGTCGCGAAGGCTATGAGGTTACACAAGGTAGCGTTACATTTGATGGCAAGAATCTATTGGATATGGAACCTGAGATTCGAACTCGCGAAGGATTATTTCTAGGTTTTCAATATCCGGTTGAAATTCCTGGCGTGAGCAATATGTATATGTTGAAAGCTGCGCTAAATGCAATCCGTAATCATCGCGGTGAAAGTGAGCTGGATGCCATCGATTTTTTACAGATTGTAAAAGAAAAGGCCAGAGAGCTGAATATTGACGACAAATTCCTGTATCGCGATGTCAATGTCGGGTTTTCCGGCGGCG
>DRLZ01000191.1 GCA_011322755.1 Crenotrichaceae bacterium | reverse complement strand
GCCTGAGCGGTTGAGCGTGCCGTCCGGTTTGGCGGTTGTTTTAAATTCAGTTGTTGCAGTAACTGCTGGAATCGCTCTCGATCTTCGGCAAGATCAATTGCATCCGGGCTGGTGCCAATAATCGGAACAGCTTCTGCTTCAAGCGCACGCGCCAATTTTAGAGGTGTCTGCCCGCCATATTGGACAATGACTCCGGTGGGTTTTTCGACACGTATGATTTCCAGCACATCTTCCAGAGTGAGTGGTTCAAAATACAATCGATCAGAAGTGTCAAAATCAGTGGAAACCGTTTCCGGGTTGCAATTGATCATGATGCTTTCATAACCAGCTTCTCGCATTGCCAGCGATGCATGGACACAGCAGTAATCAAACTCGATACCCTGGCCGATACGGTTAGGGCCACCGCCAAGGATAATGATTTTTTCCCGATCGGTTGGCTGAGCTTCGCATTCCTCTTCATAAGTCGAGTACAAATAAGCTGTGCTGGATGCAAATTCAGCTGCACAGGAATCAATACGTTTGTAGACAGGATAAATGCCGTAATGGTGGCGCAAGGCGCGTATTGTATCTTCTTCACTTTTAAGCAGCGTTGCCAGTCGAGAATCAGAAAAGCCCTTGCGTTTCAGCTGTCGTAACTCAACATCGGACAAATCATCGACTGACTGTCGTGACAAACGTTGTTCGTGACGCACCAGATCTTCGATTTGCGCTAAAAACCAGGGGTCGATTTGACAGATTGTGAAAACCTCATTCAAGGTCATGCCATAACGAAACGCGTCTGCGACATACCAGAGTCTGTCGGGTCCCGGGAAGCGCATTTCATAAGTGATGGTTTCCTCTACATCATCCTGGTTAAATGCGGTTGTTTCATTGAGTCCATCGATTCCGGTTTCCAGGCCACGCAATGCTTTTTGCAGCGATTCCTGAAAGTTACGGCCAATCGCCATCACTTCACCAACCGATTTCATTTGTGTGGTTAACCGGTCATTGGCCTTTGGGAATTTTTCGAATGCAAAACGCGGAACCTTGGTAACCACATAATCAATTGATGGTTCAAACGATGCCGGGATTGTACCGCCGGTGATTTCATTGCTGAGCTCATCCAGGGTATAACCTACAGCCAGTTTTGCTGCGACTTTGGCAATTGGAAAGCCGGTTGCTTTTGATGCCAGTGCTGAGGAGCGCGAGACACGCGGATTCATTTCAATGATAATCATGCGCCCGTCATCAGGGTTGATCGCAAATTGCACATTGGAACCGCCTGTGTCGACACCAATTTCCCGCAAGACTGCAATCGATGCATTACGCATCAGTTGGTATTCTTTGTCGGTCAGCGTTTGAGCCGGTGCAACTGTAATCGAATCGCCTGTATGCACACCCATTGGATCGAGGTTTTCAATTGAGCAGATGATGATGCAATTGTCCTTAGAATCACGCACCACTTCCATTTCAAATTCTTTCCAGCCGAGTATTGATTCCTCAATCAATAGTTCGCTGGTCGGAGAAAGATCAAGCCCACGCTCACAAATAGTGAAAAGCTCTTCGCGGTTATATGCGATACCGCCACCACTACCGCCCATGGTAAATGAAGGTCGAATAATCACCGGGTAGCCGATTTTCTCTGCGGCTACAATCGCCTCTTCCATATTGTTGGCAATGGCTGAACGCGCTGTCTGCAGCCCCAGATTGGTCATGGCATCCCGGAATAGCTGTCGATCCTCGGCCTTGTCGATTGCTTCACGCGAAGCACCGATCATTTCTACATCATATTTTTTGAGAATTCCTTCGCGTTCCAGATCAAGCGCACAATTCAGCGCGGTTTGTCCTCCCATGGTTGGTAACAAAGCATCCGGACGCTCCTTGTCGATAATATTCGCCACGGTTTGCCAATCTACCGGTTCGATGTAGATGGTATCTGCAGTCTCAGGATCGGTCATGATGGTTGCAGGATTGGAATTGACCAGAATAACCCGGTAGCCTTCTTCCTGTAAGGCCTTGCAAGCCTGTGTTCCAGAATAATCAAATTCACAAGCCTGACCAATAACAATCGGACCTGCGCCCAGTAGTAGTATCGATTTAAGATCGGTTCGTTTTGGCATCGTGGCAGTTAACTCGCAGTGCGTGGATGATTGCTCATCATCTCGATAAATTGATCAAACAGTGTTTCGATATCCTGCGGACCAGGACTTGCTTCTGGATGTCCTTGAAAACCAATAGCAGGTGATTCAAGATGCTTTATGCCTTGCAGTGAGCCATCAAATAGCGAACGGTGTGTTGGCTGCAAGTGATCAGGCAAGCTGTCCTCATCGACCGCAAATCCGTGGTTCTGGCTGGTAATCATCACTTTTTCTGTGGCAAGATCCTGTACTGGATGGTTCGCTCCGTGATGACCGAATTTCATTTTAACTGTT
This sequence comes from Crenotrichaceae bacterium, assembly GCA_011322755.1. GTDB lineage: Bacteria > Pseudomonadota > Gammaproteobacteria > Methylococcales > DRLZ01 > DRLZ01. The sequence goes on along the minus strand of DRLZ01000191.1, from coordinate 9,224 downwards.
TTTGCGTCAGCCGCGAGGGCGAGTAGTTGATGCCCCAGACAAATCCCGAACATTGGCAATTGCTGCCCCAGCAGACTACGAATCGCTTCAATTGCATAATCACATGGCTCGGGATCACCCGGGCCATTCGATAACAGCACACCATCCGGTTTCAACTCCATCACCTCATCTGCAGTGGTTGTTGCCGGAATAACACTGACTTTGCAATGGCGGCTAACCAGTAGTCTCAAAATATTCCATTTCACACCAAAGTCAAACACCACGACATGATGTCTGGCTTCAGCAGAATCAGCATAACCTGTTTCCAGATGCCATGTGGATTGAGTCCATTGGTAGGTTTTTTCAGTCGTCACATGTTGAGCCAAATCCATCCCTTTTAGTCCTGGAAATTCTTGCGCTGCTTTCAGTCCGTCCCCGGCATTGACAGATTTCCCAGCCATAATACAGCCACGTTGAGCACCTTTGTCTCGCAGTAGCCTGGTCAGACGACGTGTATCAATACCGGCAATACCAACAATATCGTGCTGAAGCAAATAGGTTTCCAGACTGGATTCAGAGCGCCAGCTACTTGTTAAAATCGGTAAGTCACGAATCACCAGACCACTGGAATGAATGCGTGCAGATTCTTCATCCTCATGTGTTGTTCCGGTATTGCCGATATGCGGATAAGTCAGTGTTACAATCTGACGCGCATAAGATGGATCAGTGAGAATCTCCTGATAGCCGGTGATCGCAGTATTAAAAACGACTTCCCCAACAGATTGACCATCTACACCGATGGATATCCCGTTGAATTGACTGCCGTCTTCAAGTATAAGCAGTGCAGAGTTATGCAAAATTATCTCCGTATGATTTGTTATCCCGGTTTGTGTCACAACTTGTTACAACGCTGTCTAAACTCACTATTCTGATTCAGAGCACGCGCTCTGTTCCTGAGATCAATATAGACGTAGATTTAGGAGGAATAGATTCCACAAACCGGTGAGTCACTTGCAGACATGCAGGATCCAGCGTATTAAAAACGGGAAGAATCTGTGGATTCACCCCGTTGAAAGATCTGCAAATAATCAAGAACCTGTTCTAAGGTTAATTGTACGGCATACAATGATTAAGTGTCCATTTGAAACATTAGCAACTCACAACGATAGACTAACAATTCAACGAGAAACTGTGATACAGCCTTGAAAAATGTTTTTTATGACAAGAAATGAATATGATTGCTGGTAAACTACATTTCATAGCAAAGTAGATCTGTATATGCTTTTTCTGAACTGTACCGACTTGATATTGGTGCGTGGAGTCGCGATCGATGCTTAACGATTGTGAATTTAATCAACATTGCTATGATCAAAGACAGAACATTCGGAAGTTTCTGATTGCGTATTTATCACACTTGATTGTTGAAACCATGTTTCTGATTCATTGTCATTAATATAAAGAAACAAATCTGGCAATCAAGAGCTGTCTGGAAAAGTTTGTTCCGAGGCGTTGATAAGCACAAGAAGCAGAAACAGATGTCAGTTTTATGGACAGGAATTCACCCTACATGATCAAGATAACCAACCTCAAAGAATTAAATCATTCTACGACTGCCTTGCTGCTCGTCTGCATGGTGATGACTGCTTTTACTCGGTTGTGCCACGCTGCTGAAGGCAATGTATTGCTGACCCAGTTACAGACATTTAATAACAACAACGCAGGTACAGGACAACCTGTGGTGCCGTGGTTAACAGTTGCTGTCAGAAATCTGGGTATAAACACTGTTGATGTTGCTCTGGAACGGGCTGAAAGTATTGCAGGGTTTGTTGCCAAACCTGAGCAAGTCGGCTACATCGCCTTTCCTGATGCGCTTGATAGCCGCTTTATCAGTAGCCAGGATTCCAGTATCCTGCTGAAAACCATGCGACTTGGTGTTGCCGGGTGGACGAATATCTGCACTGCTGTGGATATTTCATCGAGAGATACAATTCTGATTGCATCTCAAAGTAGCCGTAATGGTAGTGATGGTGGCTGGGTAAGGCGTTGTCATTCCAATGATTCATTGTTTGGTCTCGGCATCGATGAAGATACCAGCCAGGATGCCGAGCGTAATCATGTTTACGAGCAAGTCAGTCTGGTTACTTTTTCCAAACCATTTTCAGCCCATTTTGATTCAGGAGATACGAGCTGGAAAATGGAAGCCGGTCAACTATCTGCAGTATCGACTTTTAATCATCCGGCATTTAATCATATCCAGTTTAAACAGCAATATGAGGTTCCTCCGGTTGTCGTTATTTTACCGGGTTCGGCAGGTCCGGCGCCCGTCTCGGTGCGCATAAAAAATGTCACCAATACAGGTTTTGACATGCGTTTGATGGAACCCGCTGGCACTGACGATTTACACGTTGCTCAAATTGTTCACTATCTGGCGTTAACACCCGGTATCCACAAACTCGCTGATGGCACAGTGATAGAAGCTGGAATCAAGTCTATTCAGAACCTACAGTCTGGAACAGGTATTGATGGAACACGGTCCTGGAACCGTATTCAGTTTCAGCAGTCGCAACCTCAAACGCCACACCAGCAGGATAAGATGAGTACAGCCGATGCTGCACGTTTTCTTACCCAGGCCAGTTTTGGTCCGACTGATGAGAGTATTCGTCAACTAACGCAGCTTGGCCGTTATCAAGACTGGGTTCAGCAACAAATGGAGTTGGATACTAATCACCAGCTTCAGCCAACCCAGGCATACTGGCTGAAAAACTGTCCGCTAAACGAAGATGGCGATTTGATTAACAGTGTTACCGAAATTGCAGACACCTGGGAAGCCAGCATGGGGCGACACAATCTCTGGTGGCAAACAGTGTTGAACGGAAAAGACCAGTTACGCCAAAGAGTCGCTTTTGCGCTGAGCCAGATTTTCGTGGTTTCAGATAAACCGCAAATGCTGGAAAATTCACAATTTGGCATGGCGAGTTACTATGATACTTTGCTCAACAATGCATTCGGGAACTATCGAAACTTGCTTGAAGACGTTACTTTGCATCCAGTGATGGGCTTGTATCTGGGGATGCTGCGAAATCAAAAAGCTGATCCTGAACGTAATATACGTGCGGATGAAAACTATGCCCGTGAAGTGTTGCAGCTTTTCTCGATTGGCGTACACCGGCTCAACCTGGATGGTACGTTAGCGCTGGAAGACGGGCAACCTGTTATAAATTATGACCAAAAAACAGTTCAGGAATTCGCCCGTGTATTCACTGGCTGGAATTACGCTGATGTCGATTGGGAGGAATGGATTGGCGATGGCAGTCGTGTGCTACCAATGCAAGCTGTTGAGAAATTTCACGATCGGGGCAGCAAACAACTCCTTGATGGCTTTGAAATTCCAGCCGGACAGACGGCACGTGTCGATCTTGAAGCGGCACTGGATAATATTTTCAATCACCCGAATGTTGGACCGTTTATCTCAAAACAACTGATTCAAAGACTGGTCACAAGTAACCCGACCCCTGCATACGTAGAGCGCGTTGCCAGTGTATTTAATGACAATGGTTCTGGTGTTCGCGGTGATCTGGCAGCAGTTATCAGTGCAATTCTGCTGGATACTGAGGCTCGAAATGGTCACAAGACACTTCCGGCATTTGGTAAATTGAAAGAACCTCTGTTACGACTGACTCATTTGTATCGCGCATTCGATTTACAACCAACCCGGAAAGAAGGCAGCTTCTGGGAGCATGACAGCTGTGGGCGTGGTGAGTATCCGGCTTATGTGATGGGTGATTCCTGGTCAGATCTATCCAGCCTTGGCGGCGAGATTGGTCAGGCAATGCTGCATGCACCAAGCGTATTCAATTTTTACCGTCCTGATTACTCGCCTGCAGGTCTTGCCGGAACAAATGGTCTGGTAGCACCTGAGTTTCAGTTGGCGACAGAAAATTTTGTCGTCAATACTGCTAACTTGTTGAACTACACGCTGTTTTGGGCTGAACCAGTGACCACAGTGAATGAAGAAGGCTTGAGCTGGCTTGATTTTTCACAGATCCGTGATTTGGCAACTAACACGGAGAATTTACTGAATTATCTTGATCGAGTGCTTCTGAACGGCTCAATGTCAGGGCAATTACGTGCCATTATCAAACAACATCTGGATAATCCTGACTTTCAAAATCATGATGATATTCAGCTGGATAAAATACGAGACGCAATCGCCTTGATTATCATCTCACCAGAGTATCTGATTCAAAAATAGGCTGAACACAAATCATCAGAATCAACGAGTTACCATCGGGAATCGTAATGAGCAATCACATCAATCGACAACGTCGAAAAATTATCAAGTTAGCAATGTTTGGTGGAGCATCAACCCTGTTAGCAACTCAAAACAAGTTAAATCTAATTCGCGCTGCACTGGCGAGTGATTATTCAGCGATTGATGATTATAAAAGCCTGGTGTGTATTTTTCAGCGTGGAGGAAACGACGCTTTTAATATGCTCGTTCCTCTGAAGGGTTCGGAGTATTCTAATTATCAGAAAATTCGACAAAATCTGGCGATCCCACGGAATAGTTTATTACCTGTTTCCGGTGAACAGTTTGGGTTTCATCCATCCATGCCGCTCAGCAGAGCGTTGTATAACCAAGGGCAACTGGCTGTTATCGCAAATACTGGTGTGTTGTTTCGTCCAACAACACTGGATAGCTTTCGTAATAACAACCTGATCCCGCCAGATCTGTTCTCACACAGTCATCAAATGGACATCTGGCAAACAGGATATCCATCTGATCCCAGCATTATTCGTCCCGGCTGGGGTGGAGTAATCGCCGATAAAATCAACCAGGCTAATTCAGCCAAAGCAGGCTTGCCACCAACATTTACTTTAAGCGGAACCAATCTCTGGCAATCCGGTGAAATTACCCGCCAGCTCGGAGTCAGCGCATCTGGAGTCAATAACTTTGAATTTTTCAGCAATGATCCGTGGGAAAGAAGCAGAACACGTGCATTCGAACGTATTATGCAAATGGGCTCAAATCACCCTTTGCAGGCTCAAATGCAGCAAACCCTTAATGATACCCGTATGCGGATTAGTGAATTAAAGAAAACCCTAGACCAGGGCGCTGAATTAACCACGCCAATAGATAAAAAAAATCCGCTTGCACGTCAGTTACGCATGGTCGCAAAACTGATTTCTGTTCGTGAACAACTGGGCATGAAACGCCAGTTGTTCTTTGTGAGTGCAGGCTCCTGGGATACCCATGGTGACCAAGTCCAGGATCACGCTGATTTACTGGCAATGCTGGACAAAGGAATCGGAAGTTTTCAGAACACCATGCAAGAGCTGGACTCAAAAGGCATTGTCAGTACAAACAGTGTTTCAACATTTACAGCATCAGAATTTGGTCGTACCTTGATTACCAATGGCAACGGCACTGACCATGGCTGGGCCAGTTACTACATGGTGTCTGGCGGTGCAGTGCGTGGTGGCAGGCTATACGGGCAACTACCGCCAATGGAAATTGGCGGGTCTAATGATGCAGCAGATGAATATGAAATGCCAGCAGGTCGATTGATACCCGATTTTTCAGTTGATCAATACGGCGCAACGCTTGCACGCTGGTTCGGTGTCTCTGAAACAGATTTGTTGTCCATTTTTCCAAATCTGGCAAATTTTACCCAGAAAGATCTGGGATTCATCAGTTAATTCCTGAAAATATTTTTTTACCCGTGATCACAGCCCGGGCCGTGGATATGACCGTGTTCCAGTTCTTCTGACGTTGCATCACGGATATCGGTGATTTCCACATCAAATGTTAACGCTTCCCCGGCAAGCGGATGATTGCCATCAACTGTAATATCATCATTCTCAACCTTGGTTACAGTGATGGTTGCACTTCCTTTCGGGCTGTCTGCGTGAAACTGCATCCCTGGCTCGATTGTATCGACACCCTGGAAAACACTGCGGGGCATAACCTGCACCATTTCCTCATCTCTAACCCCATAAGCATCCTCAGGAACGACACGTACCTTGAGTGTTTCACCTGCTGATTTTCCACTCAGCTCTTTTTCCAATCCAGGGATAATATTGCCAGCTCCGTGGAGGTAGACAAGCGGCTCTCCTGGTTGCGATTGATCTAGTACTTCACCAGCGTCATTGGTTAATGTGTATTGCATCGAAACCACTTTTTTATCATCTACTTGCATAGGTGCCCCTGTATGATAGTTGTTGGAAAATTCGATTTATCATATCGGTTTTTATTGAAATTGTCTTGTACAAGAAGCTGTTAAAAACCTTAGCTGTTGATTCTACAGTGGCCGATTACCTGAATCCGTGATTTCAATGCACCCTGTGCAGTAATGAAGTCACGGCTTCATGTATGCCAGAATGTGTTTATCGAAAGGGCTGAATGGTTTTATACAACACCATAGGCGAGCATGGCATTCGCAACTTTTGTAAATCCAGCGATGTTTGCACCTTTGAGATAATCAACCTTGTTTTTGCTTTCTCTCCCATACTCAACGCATTGATCATGAATATCGCGCATGAGCTCGTGCAACCTGTTTTGCAAGTCTTGTTCTTTCCAGGTAATGCGACCACTGTTCTGGCTCATTTCCAGTCCAGAGATCGCCACGCCACCAGCGTTTGCAGCTTTACTCGGCGCAAAAAGTATCCCTGCTTTCTGGAAAACACGAATCGCATCAATCTCGGTTGGCATGTTGGCGCCTTCTGCGATTGCAATACAGCCATTGTTGACCAGAGCGGTTGCATCCTGCGCGTTGATTTCGTTCTGGGTTGCACAGGGAAACGCGATATCAGCCGGAATTTTCCAGGGACGCTGATCCGGATAATACTCAACGCCGTAGTGTACAGCGTATTCTGATATGCGTGCACGCTTGTTGGTTTTAAGGTCGACAATATACGCCAGTTTTTCTTCGTTGATGCCCTCCGGATCATGAATAAAACCGGATGAATCAGACAAGGTAACAACTTTTCCCCCCAGCTGTATGCATTTTTCAGCGGCGTATTGTGCAACATTACCAGAACCTGAAATCAGGCAGGTTTTACCTTCCAACCCCTGGTTTTGGAGTTTCAGCATTTCTTCCATCATATACACTGCACCATAACCTGTCGCTTCAACACGGATGGGACTCCCCCCGTATTCAAGACCTTTGCCGGTCAGAATACCGGTGAATTCATTGGTCAAACGCTTGTGTTGCCCGAACATGTAACCAATTTCTCGTGCGCCAACCCCAATATCACCCGCTGGCACATCGATATTTGGGCCGATATAACGGGATAATTCTGTCATAAATGATTGGCAGAAACGCATGACTTCATTGGAAGATTTGTCTTTAGGATTAAAATCAGAACCACCTTTTCCACCCCCCATTGGCAGGCTCGTAAGGCTGTTTTTGAAGGTTTGTTCAAAAGCTAGAAATTTTAAAATACTTTGATTTACACTGTGATGAAATCGCAACCCTCCCTTGTACGGACCAATGGAGTTGTTGTGCTGTACGCGATAACCACGCTGGGTACGGATATTACCTTTGTCGTCTTCCCAACAGACCCGGAAAATGACGATGCGATCTGGTTCGCAGAGGCGTTCCAGTATCTGCATTTCCTTGTACAAGGGTTTATCTTCAATATAGGGGATAATATAGGAAACAACTTCCTGAACAGCTTGTTGAAATTCAATTTCTCCAGGGTTTCGGCGTATCAAGCCAGACATAAAAGAATCGATGCTATGCTGATGGCTCGTGCTGATATTCATGGGAATGTACCCCGCTTGGTTTGATTTTGAGGAGCGGTTTTTACACGCTCACTCTCGGTTGCGTTTTATATTACAGGCTATTTGATTTGACCGGTTGTTTGTGTGCTCGGTAATCATAACGTTTTTTACACCATCAATACCGGTAATATGCACACATTGACATCAAAACAACACAAACCTGCTCAAGGATCGCATCCACAAAAGCAATCTTTTAACCCCCTAACCCATGGATATTATTCTTGTGCTGTCTGACATGTTAATATCGATGGCTAAATACAACGTTCAATCAAGAGAATATTATGAAAGCTGACATCGGATTAATTGGTCTTGCAGTGATGGGGCAAAACCTGGTTTTGAATATGAATGATCACGGATTCAAGGTTGCTGTGTATAATCGCACCACCAGCAAAGTTGATGAATTTATTGAAGGGCCAGCCAAAGGTACCAATGTTATCGGTACACATTCGCTGGAAGACCTGGTCAATCGTCTTGAATCGCCACGCCGGGTGATGTTGATGGTGAAAGCCGGTGAAGTTGTTGATCTCTATATTGAGAAGTTGCTGCCATTGCTTTCTGCTGGCGATATCATTATTGATGGCGGAAATTCACTGTATTCAGACACCAATCGCCGTACAGATTATTTAAGAGAAAAAGATATTTTATATATTGGTACGGGTGTTTCAGGTGGAGAAGAAGGCGCACGACATGGACCTTCGATTATGCCAGGTGGCAATAAAGACGCATGGCCCGCTGTAAAACCAATATTCCAGGCAATCAGTGCCAAAGTGGATGGTGCCCCTTGCTGTGAATGGGTTGGTGATAATGGTGGCGGTCATTATGTCAAAATGGTACACAACGGCATTGAATACGGCGACATGCAACTAATCTGCGAAGCCTATCAACTACTGTCTGAAGGCTTAGGTTTAAGTGTTGATGAAATACAAGCTATTTTTGCAGAATGGAACAAAGGTGTGCTGGATTCCTATCTGGTTGAAATTACGGCGAATATCCTTGCCTACAAAGACGACAATGGCGAACCGCTCATCAATTATATTCTGGATACAGCTGGCCAGAAAGGCACAGGTAAATGGACAGGTATCAATGCGCTGGATCTTGGGATTCCGTTAACCTTGATTGCTGAATCAGTCTTTGCCCGCTGCTTGTCCGCACAGAAAGAGGAAAGAGTCAGCGCATCTCAGCGTTTACCGAAACAGGCGACTGCGTTTTCCGGTAATAAGCAGGAAATGATTGATGCGATCCACGATGCTCTCTATGCATCGAAGATTATTTCCTATGCACAAGGCTTTCAACTCATGCGTGAAGCTGCAAATGAATACAACTGGACGCTGAATTATGGAGATATTGCCTTGATGTGGCGTGGTGGGTGTATTATACGCAGCCAGTTCCTGGGGAATATCAAACAAGCCTATGACAACAATCCCGAGCTGGCAAATTTGTTGTTGGCAGATTACTTTTC
>DRLZ01000190.1 GCA_011322755.1 Crenotrichaceae bacterium | reverse complement strand
GAATTTGCCTTAGCTTGTTACTCATCAGCGATCGTTTAACTGTCGAACAAGAACACCGAACAAGGCGTCACCAAGACAACGGCTTGCCGTCAACCACCATCTGTCTGATGATCATGCACTCTGGAAATGAGAGCGTGAAGATCAACTTCTCCAGTTGCTTGAGAATTTCGTTTTTTTTGTGTGCTCACAAACAAATCCTGTATTTCACTAGGTGACAAACCAGGTTTTATCTCAAGCAGCAGTGCGACAATACCCGATACCTGAGCTGCTGCAATTGAGCACCCGGATACCAGATCGTACTTGCCTTGAGGCAAGGTTGTTAATATATCTGCGCTTGGTACCGCAATTGATTGATGACTTGCGGGAATACTGGCATCCACTTTTTTCTGTACATGGCGTGCTGCAATAACAGCATCCATTGAGGCAGGAAAACTTTTCCCAACGTTTTGATCTGTGCCATGATCCGCTGCAACAACGATGATACCATGTGCAATTGCCTGGTTAATCAAACGACTCACAAGCGGATCCGGCGGCCCGCTTAAGCTAAGATTGATTATATCAACGCCCATTTTAATCGCCTGATTGATTGCCATGGACAGTGACAAGGAATTACAGGAAGCCTGATAGCCACCTTTCTGGAGTGGCCAGCAAGCTTTTAACGCAACAATTCTGGAATCGGGAGCGATGCCGACACTGCCGATATTGTTATCAGCGCGTGCGGCAATAACGCCTGCAACCGCAGTTCCGTGGGCATCTTCGGTAAAGCTATTTGACACGCCATCAACCAGGTTGAGAGTCGATGAAATCTGGCCTTCAAGATCTGGATGATTAATATCAATACCCGTATCGATTAAAGCAATTGAAATGCCTTTTCCTGTTGAACGACGATGGACATCATCAAGCGACAATGTTTCCAGGTTGGTTTGTAGCGTTCGATTCAGGTCTAAATAACCAGGATTTGAATTGTCCGGATTTGCTGTATGCAGATTGAAAATGCCCATACGCTGGACTGATTCAACCTGTTTGTTCTTAGCCAGTGACTCTAGTACTGTATCAATTGTTCGATCATCGGTTATTTTGTATACAACACACTGCACACCAAGCTCACTGATTGGCCATTCTGCCTGTATTGTCAGCTGATATTGTTGCGCAAGTCTGACCGCAAGATTCCGGCTCCATGTTGAGCTGTAATAGTTGTTGGAACGCCGGTAGGAGCCACTGAGCGTTGCAATTGGAGCACGGCTAATAATTCTGTCAATATAGGTCACAAGAATTGTCTTGGCAGGAATCTCTGAACTAGTGCATGGCGACAACAGTTCATATAGCAGAAGGATGAATAACAAGAGCACTCTGGATTGTTTCATTATCAGCTTTACCTCGGTTCTCTAACTCCTTGCGTCATTAACATCGAGACAGCTCTGCAACACCGCTTGGATGATATGTAATTTTCACTCCGATAATTGGCAACGCAATGATCGTTTCTGAACAGTACATCTTGCCAATCACTGAAAAGGTTCAATCAGAAAAGAATTCTGTTTTTTTCTTAACCCTGACAATCGATTTAATAACCCAGTGAAATGCTAAAGACAAAGGTTGGTTTAATCGAGTCAAAACCATTTCCATTGTCTTTTTGATAGGAACGAGTACTTTGTGTATAACGGAAATCAAGCGCCAGATTCCGATAATAAAATCCCACACCGGCATCCCAGTATAGATAATTAAAGTCCAATGCTTGCTTGGAACGTACGTAGCCAACTTTTGTAGAAAATTCAAAGAGATCAGTTATTGGGTAACGACCTATCAGTTCATAAACCGGGTAAATCCCACCGCGACCATACCCATTATCAGTCACACCGATACGGGCAGTTAGCATGTCTCTAAAATTGATAGTTCCTGAAAATTCGTTGTAATCCGCACTTTGGCTTACATTGTTAACCCCGATAAAAAACTGGCTGTTATAAATATATCGACTCCATTGAACATCCGCTTGCCAGTCATCAGAAATGCTAAAGGTATAGCCAAAATAGGGAATAAATTCGAATTCAGAGAGATGTTTAAATTTGATCTGTAAACCGTTTTCAAGTTTAACCAGTCTGTCATCACCAAAATCAACCTGGGAAAACCACAAGCCACCAAAAAAGCCAGATGAATGATGATAATCCAGATTGGCCTGAAACACCGGATGACCATCGCTTTTGGAATAACCATGCCAGATGTACTCGGTAACAAACGTAGCAGTGGCGCTGAATTTTGATTTACTGTCAGCTTGCGTAGCGTGTACACTGGCAAGGAATCCAACAGCCATCAAAAAAACTGTACCGTAAATGGGTTGAGAACTTGTTGAATTAACGGGGAACGGAGGTCTGCGTTTCTGTTGTATTGAATTCAAACTGGGCAACATCAGAGATCTGTCTTTATTACATGTTTTATCGAAGACCAATCGTGATATCATGCTCCACCTGCGAAATAAGCACATCGACAGCTTCTTTCCATTTGTGCAGCCAAACAAAAAATATATACGATTTTATCTAAAAACCAAAGGAAATGGTAAAAACAAATTTGGCATCTATTTCATGCGGATCGAACAACCATTTAGATTTCTTATCTAACTCTCTTTCCCGAAAAAATTTGGATTGAAAATAACGAAAATCCAGCGACCCATAGGGATGAAACCAGGTTAACCCGGCATCCCAGTACAGATAATCATATTCTAACGCATCTCTGGTCTGGCTGTATCCAACATCCGTTGAGAATTCAATACTTTCAGAAACAGGATAACGTCCTGAGAGTTCATAATAGATTCCAGTTTCATCCTGCTGATACAAGTCATCAGAAAAGGACAGGCGAGCAGTAACCAGATCCTGGTAATGCAGTGTTGTACTAAACAAATTGTAATCTGCAACTGCGCCAAAAATCCTGTCATCATAGAGATAACGCAACCATTGAATCTCAAAACGCCAATCTGGTGACAATTCATAATGCCAACCCAGATAAGGTGCAACCTCTACTCGAGAACGATTGCCAAACTGATGGTCTCCAAAATCCACAGATGACACAGAAACACCCAGAAATATCCCTGATGTGTGCTCGTAATCAAGGTTTGCCTGAATCGCAGGATTACCATCACTTTTTGTATATCCATAGCCAATATAGTCTGTTGTACCGCTGATTGAACCAGACAACTCTGCATCGACATGTGGATGAAATAATGACAGCACAGCTACGACAAGTAAAATGAGTATGGAATTCGGGTACATGATGTAGTTTTTACAATAACAGTACAATTGCGTTTGATCTTTTGTAAAGTTCAGAGTCTTCAACCAGTTTAAAATCTGGTTGAAGATTACATCACTGCAATATATAGTGAATGTATAATATCCGCATACGTCAGTGTCTTATGCTTTTTCTGCTAGCAGTTCCTTACCCGATCTATCATGGCTGGTTACTATGATTAACCGACCAATTCGAGCTTCTTCAAATTGTAATCCTTATGTTCATTCGCAAGTGTTCAACATGCTCCAATTTGCAACACTGCAACACTGCAACACTGCAACACTGCAACACTGCAGATCAGAATATTCTGTAAGTCTATCATGTATAAGTTAAATTCTCAGATCAATGCCAGTTTATACACCCAGAAATTATCAAATTATTTATGGGTTTCAGTGACTTATAAATTATTGGATGATTTTATTGATGTTCAATTTTACAATGCTGCTAACCACTTTTGGTCTGTATTTCACATGCCTGATAGATTCGTCAGGGTTTCAGGACTCTTGAAATGATCGATCGCTAACAGGTCACAGAACAAAATCAATCCATCATACAAACATTGTTTCTTTATTCATGAATCAACTGTTACTCATTAGTAAACGCTTTGTATTCGCCCTCATTATCGGTGCTTTCGTGGCTGCTCTATTGCTATTTTTATTCATTCGGGCATCAGTGCCTGGTGTTAACGAAACCGTTATTATCACGTCTTTAAAAAACACTGTTCATGTCAGATTTGATCCTCTGGGAAATCCGACAATATCAGCAGTAACCGACCTGGATGCATACAATGCACTGGGTTATCTGACAGCTCGTGAACGTCTTTTTCAGATGGATTTGATCCGCCGCAAGAGCGCTGGACGATTGTCTGAAGTATTTGGTGATGCTGCGATTAACATCGACACACAACAACGCCACCTGCAACTCGAACGTGCTGCAAAAGCCATTGTAAACAAACTTCCAGTAAACCAGACTCGAGCGCTACAAGCCTACGTTGATGGTGTTAATACAGCAATGCAACAAATGCCAATATTGCCATTTGAATTTTTAGTCTTGAACTACACACCTGAATCATGGCGGCTAGAAGACAGCATACTGATCGCATTAAGCATGTTTCAAGTCCTCAGTTCAGAACAGGAATCAGAACGTATGCTGAGCGTAATGGAGCAAACATTGCCAAATCAAGTCACAGCGTTTCTAACTCCGGATGTTGATGAATATGACTCTGTTTTGGTAGGTGGTCATCAATCCTGGCGACCAAAACAACCAATTCCAGCACAGGCGCTTGCAACAGTTCTCAACTCCAAACAACAAAGAACAAAGATTACGGATACAAGTCAACATCCTCAAGATCAACTATCTGTAGCTTCTACATCCCTCAACACGGATGATCTTGCACCCGGCTCCAATGCATGGGTGGTTGCCGGTGCAAAAACCAGTGATGGGCGTGCAATCCTCGCCAACGATATGCATTTGTCGCTCAGAGTTCCCAATATCTGGTATCGAGCAACTATAAAATATGCAGAACAGCTTGTCTCAGGCGTTACCTTGCCTGGTTTACCACTGATCATTGCTGGCAGCAACAACCATGTAGCATGGGGCTATACAAATGCTTATGTGGATCTTGTGGATCTTGTCAAAATAGACATCAATCCTGACAACCCTGAACAGTATCGTATCTTAAATGGTTGGGCAAACATTCAACATATCAAGGAACAAATCCGCATCAAAGACAGCGACCCAATCACTGTCGATGTACGTTACACACGCTGGGGGCCACTCTCGACCCGTACCCTGCTTGGCAGTCCAGTCGCGCTAAAATGGACAGCACTGGATCCTTCTGCTGTTGATCTGGGGTTAATTAATCTACACACAGCTAACACCCTTGAACAAGCAATTGATGCAATGAATAATGCAGGCGGCCCACCGCAAAATGCCATGTTAGCCGACCAGTCAGGTCGTATTGCCTGGACATTAATGGGCAAGATCCCGAAACGCCACGGTTTTGATGGTTTAACCAGTCGTTCATGGGTAAACCCTGAGATTGGCTGGGATGGTTATCTTGATCCAAACCGATTACCTCGTGTAATCGATCCGGAGACCGGTTTTATCGCAACAGCCAACAATCGAATAATCGGCAAGGGCTATCCTGTCAAACTCGGGCACGATTACCAGATGGCTTTTAGGGCATGGCGTATCAACCAGCGTCTTGAAAAAATGCATGCCATTACTGAACAAGACATGCTGGACTTGCAGCTGGATACCGAAACTGAATTCTATCGTTACTATCAAAAACTTGCTTTCTCTGTACTCACACCGACTGCGATTAAAGAAGTACCAGAACGGAGAGTCTTGCTTGGATATCTTCAAAGCTGGGATGGCAAAGCAGAGCTTAACAGTACAGGTTTACCTGTTCTATACGCATTTCGAAAAGCGCTGATCAATACCATTCTCCCGGCTTATTATCAGCAATGCCTGAAACGACAGCCTGATTTCAGATTTTCATGGTCAAAAAAAGAACCCCCTGTTCGACAATTGCTGAATGCCAAAATCCCTGCCACTCTACCCCATCCGCAGCACTATGCCAGCTGGGATGCACTGATTCTGGATGTTCTGGAAAGTACGGCACAACAAATCAAACAGCGAAACAAGATCACTGATCTTGCTGATTTAACCTGGGGAAACGTCAATACGGCGAAGATCAGCCATCCATTTAGCGCACAATTACCACTCCTTGGCGGATTGCTTGATATGCCAGAGAATCCATTATCCGGCTGTCCTTACTGTGTCCGCGTTGTTTATGGATTGTTTGGCGCCAGTGAACGCATGGTCGTCTCACCTGGTCATTTGTCTGAAGCTATTCTGCATATGCCGACCGGACAATCCGGGCATCCGCTGTCCAATCATTATCGGGATCAGCAACCTTATTGGGAATATGGAAAAACCTTGTCGTTTCTCTCGAATACTGTCGCAACAACACTTGAATTACGACCTATGATTCATTAGCCCTGCTTCAAACGACTATCGTTGATTAAAGGCATTGTCTCGGGGCGTATGCCACGCCAGATCAGAAAAGCTTCTGCAGCCTGCTCAACCAGCATACCAATACCATCTGTGGAGACTGCTGCGCCATATTGGTTTCCCCAGCTCACAAAAGGCGTTGGCTGTACCGAATATGCCAAATCATAACAGCAGGCATCTTCAGCCAGCAGTGTATCAGGTAACGGTGGTAACTGGCCGTGTAAACTGGCAGCAGTGGCATTAACAACAATATCGAAACGCTGGGCTTTTAGATCATCATAGCCACAACCTGTCACCTCGCCTAGATCACTGAACAATTCTGCCAGTTTGGTTGCTTTGCTGACTGTTCGATTGGCAATCACAATCTGTTCAGGCTGCTCAGTTAACAATGATTCAAGAATACCCCGTGTAGCCCCCCCTGCCCCCAGTATCAGCAGCTTTTGCTTGTTGATTTGTATCTTCAGGTTATGAGTCAAATCACGCAGCAGACCAATACCATCAGTATTATCTGCATCAATCTGTCCATCTTCGCGAAATACCAGCGTATTCACAGCGCCACAACGTCGTGCGCGTTCACTCAGATGATCGGCACGTTTGAATGCCAGTTCCTTTAGCGGGACAGTGCAGTTCAAGCCTTTGCCCCCTTGTTGATAAAATTTAGTTAGCGCTTGGTCAAAACACTGTCCCGGAACATCAATCGCGGTATACGTCATGTTACTTTGACCCGTTTGCTTAGCAAACAGATTGTGAATGCGCGGTGACAAGCTATGCGAGATGGGATGTCCAAAAACGGCGTAGGGTTCTGTTATCAATTCTCTTGCAGCCATTCAGCAACCTGTTTTGCATAGTAAGTCAATATCGCATCCGCACCGGCACGTTTAAAACAAAGCAGGGATTCAAGTACGACTGCTTTTTCATCAAGCCAGCCATTCCCGGAAGCGGCCTTGAGCATGGCATACTCACCGCTGACTTGATACGCAAATGTTGGTACAGCAAAGCGTTCCTTTACCCGACGCACGACATCAAGGTACGGCATCCCCGGTTTCACCATCACCATATCAGCTCCTTCTTCAATATCCAACGCAACTTCACGCAGGGCTTCATCAGAATTGGCGGGGTCCATCTGGTAACTGTATTTGTCCCCGCCCTTCAGATTGTCTGTAGAACCCACTGCATCACGAAACGGACCGTAAAAACTGGATGCATACTTTGCAGAATACGCGAGAATTGAGGTATTGCGATAGCCGTGATCTTCAAGCGCCTGACGAATTGCTCCAATCCGGCCATCCATCATATCTGAAGGCGCGACAACGTCAACACCGGCATGTGCATGACTGAGTGCCTGACGAATCAGCACTTCCACAGTTTCATCATTCAGTACATAGCCGTTATCATCAATCAAGCCATCCTGCCCATGTGTTGTATAGGGATCAAGTGCGACATCAGTGATAATACCGAGATCCGGAAACTGTTTTTTCAGTGCTTCAATCGTACGGGGAATCAACCCACGCGAATTATATGCTTCTTTCGCGTCCAGTGACTTGATCTCCATGGGCGTCACTGGAAATAATGCAATGGCAGGAATACCGAGCTGATAGATCACCTCAGCTTCGATTAAGAGTTGATCCAGGCTGTATCGCTCAATACCAGGCATGGAATCAATCGGTGTACGAATTTCCTTGCCTTCTTGCACAAACATTGGAAATATAAGATCATTGCAGAAAATTTGATTTTCCTGGCATAGTTTACGCGTAAACTGTTTGCTGCGAATACGTCGCATACGCACAGATGGAAACGCGTTTTGACGATCAATCGTTTTGGACATTTTTTTCTCCTGACGAACTATTTACAATCAATACCTGTCGTAGCCAGGCAGACAACGTGTTATTACTAAAATTTGGAACATCATATTAGGACAGAAAGATGAAAAGAAGTTTTTTTGCAAATAACTGGATCTTATTGTTTATTATTTTCCCATTTTCAAGCCAGGCGTTTGCTGATCAGGAATTATTGCCTCCTCAGCAGGTCATTCAAACCGTATCCAGTGAGTTAAAAACACGGATCGGTGACAAAGCCTACAAGGGAAATATGACTGAAACGATGCGCATTGTCGAAGAAGTATTAAGCCCGCATGTTGATCAACATCGAGTCTCTGCGTTAGCACTTGGTAAATACTGGAAAAAAGCCACTCCAGAACAGCGTGCTGCTTTCGAAGAAGAGTACAAGAGGACAATGATACGACTCTATTCGTCAGCATATGCTTCGTATAAAGACTGGAGTATTCGCTTTATGCCCATGAAACTCAAACCCGATGCTAAAAAAACCATTGTTAAAATAGAGGTTGACCGGTCAGGCGGACAACCTGTAGCAATAAGCTACCGTATGGTTAATAAATCAGGTAACTGGAAAGTTTACGATATTATCATTGAAGGCATTAGTCTTGTGAGTAACTATCGCAGTCAGTTTACTGAAATTATTGACCAGAACAAGGGTTCTGTGCAGGCGCTCATCGATCATTTAGCCCAAAAAAACCAGCGTGCGCTTGATCGTATCAATTCATCTGCATAATTGACTCCATTTCGGCGCAATTCAGGATCCCGTTTCTTCTGATAACCAGTCTCTGGGCTTGAGATAATTTTCGTAGAGATCATGCTCAGGGGTACCTGGCTCCGGATTCCAATCGTAGCGCCATTGTACTATTGGCGGGAGAGACATCAGGATTGATTCGGTGCGTCCGCCTGATTGCAGGCCAAACATGGTGCCGCGATCATAGAGCAAATTAAATTCCACGTATCGGCCTCTGCGGTATAACTGAAACTCACGTTCGCGGCGTTTATAAGTTGTGCTTTTGCGACGTTTGACGATCGGTAAATAGGCTCTTATATAATGATCGCCAACACTTTGCATAAAATCGAAACAGCGTTCAAACTCCCACTGATTTAAATCATCAAAAAACAAACCGCCAACACCCCGTGTTTCATCACGATGCTTCAGATAAAAGTATTCATCACACCATTTCTTGAAACGTGGATAAACATCTTCGCCAAAAGGTAAACAAGCTTCCCTGGCATTTCTGTGCCAGTCAATAACATCTTCTTGAAAAGCATAGTAAGGTGTCAAATCAAAACCGCCGCCAAACCACCAGACGGGTGGTTGATTTTCTTTCTCTGCCACAAAAAAGCGTACATTGGCATGTGAAGTGGGCACATACGGATTACGTGGGTGAATCACCAGTGAGACCCCGATTGCATGAAAGTTACAATCTTGCAATTCTGGTCTTTGCGCAGTTGCTGGAGCCGGCATTTGATCGCCAAATACATAGGAGAAATTAACCCCTGCTTGTTCAAACGTATCACCATCGGCAAGCACCCGGGTACGCCCACCGCCACCAGTCGGTCGCTGCCATTCATCTTCCTCAAACTTTGCTGCGGTTTCCTGGGTTTCAAGTTCGCTGCAGATTGTGTTTTGCAGGTTGAGTAGATATGTTTTAATGCGTTCAATTTCATGCATTGTAAATATGCCTTTATTATTCAGTTTAGCCCTGTATGATGGCAAACTTGCCAGCAGATTGGAACCCTCATCCCCAAGTAATGAAAACAGCAAGCGACACTTTATTTGCTCAACAACAAACATCCATCGCTGATTTCGTTTTCGATGAAAAAGTTGCGCGTGTCTTTACAGACATGATCAAACGCTCAGTTCCAGGATATTCGACCTTGTTAACCGGTATCGCCTCAATTTCACATCAATATGCACGTCCTGAAACAAATTGTTATGATCTTGGCTGCTCGACAGGAGCATCAACGCTAGCTATTGGCAGTGCTGTCGCGAACACTGGCTGTCACATTCTGGCAATCGATAATTCTCCAGCAATGATTCAGCGTTGCCGCGAGCATATGCGACAAACAGAACTACAGTTATCAATTGATATTATTTGTGCAGACCTGCTCGATATTCGCATCGAGAATGCTTCTGTCACGGTCATGAATTTAACCTTGCAATTTATTCCACTCGAAAAGCGTCAACAGTGTATTGATCTAATTTACAATGGCTTACGACCAGGCGGCATTCTGATACTATCCGAAAAAATTGACTTTGATCATCCTCAGGAGGCTGAATGGCAGCAATCTGTACATCATCACTTTAAAAAAATGCAGGGTTATAGCGCACTGGAAATCAGTCAAAAACGTACTGCGCTTGAAAAAGTCCTGATCCCCGAAACACTTGAGATTCATCACCAGCGACTGACAAAAGCAGGATTCCAGTTCTGCACAACCTGGTTTCAATGCTTTAATTTTATTTCAATGATCGCGGTAAAATGACCTCATTTAGCCAGACAGTTGCCACACTTAACAGGGCAAAATTACAAGCATGGCTGACTTCGCCTCAACTCCATCAGCTACATCAGCAAACAGTTGAAAAACATGGGAAATGGCCGTTATGGAGCGAAGCGCTGGCAGCACTTCCAGAAACAACGCCACAATTAATTGAACTGGATGCGATAAATGCTATTATCAAAGCGGGCAATCCCGACGTTTTAAGCAAAACACAAACTCAATCACTGTGGGCAACGCTGCAAACATTTCAGCCTTGGCGCAAAGGACCATTTGAAATCTGTGGATTGGTCATTGATTCCGAGTGGCAATCGAATATGAAATGGGATCGCTTCATACATGCAATCCAGCCGCTAGAGAATCGGGTTATTCTCGATGTCGGTTGTGGAAACGGGTATTTTTCCCTGCGCATGCTCGCACAAGGCGCACAACTTGTGGTTGGTATTGACCCATTCCCGCTTTATGTTGCCCAGTTCATGGCAATTCAGCATTTTACCGGTCAGCAAGCCGTTGATGTGCTGGCTATTCGAATGGAAGATTTACCGCACAGAATCGAAGCATTTGATAGCGTATTTTCCATGGGTGTGCTGTATCATCGCAGATCAGCATTTGATCACCTGATTGAATTACGTGACTGCCTGCGTCCCGGTGGTGAACTGGTTCTGGAAACCATTGTCATTGATGGACCGCAAGGAATGACTTTGCTGCCAAAACAACGTTACGCAAGCATGCATAATGTCTGGCTGCTACCTTCCTGTTTAACGCTTGAAAACTGGCTGCAGCGTTGTGGTTTTTGCGATATTGAGCTAATCGATATCAGCCCAACCACAACAGTTGAACAACGCACAACAGCATCAATGACATTTAAATCACTAGCCGACTTCCTTGATCCAGATAACCCTGAGCTAACAATAGAAGGCTATCCAGCACCGCAGCGTGCAATCTTTATTGCTCACAAAAAGTAATCAACCGCTTTCCCAAAACCGGATCATGGCGTTTATTTGCACAATAGTGTATAATTGTGTGCATATAATACATTTAGTGTGAAACCTATGGCAGCTGTTCTACCAACCATATCAGATCCATCTGCAGATAACGTCCTTTGCAAAGCCTTGCTCAATGTTCAACAACAGTTTGAGCTGACTCAAACAGAGCTTGGTCAACTAATCGGTGTTGATCGTTCATCAATCAGCCGCCTGCAAAAGCGCGGCACACTCAAACCCGATTCCAAACCAGGCGAACTCGCAACTTACCTCATCCGTATTTATCGTGCATTGTATGTACTTATGGGCGGTGATCTTTCAGCAATGCGTCACTGGATGGAAACTGAAAACAGACACTTACAAGCCATACCCAAGCAACTCATCAGCTCTGCAGAAGGACTGATTCGGGTGATGCATTACCTTGATGCCATGCGCGGCAAGGTGTAAACCAGATGTCAATCTGGCAAGACTGCCAGGCTGAGCGCCATAAAAGGGCAATTCAAGCCCAAGTACTTCGGATAGTAGAATCCCAGGAGCAAGTCGCTACAATGTCACTGGTTGATACCAGTAGTGAACAAATCGTACTTGAAAACTTGCTGGAAGCAAACAAACCAGCATTACCTGAACAAACACAAGCCTATCACTACCTGATAAAAACTCCATTTCGATACCCGCCATTACGTTATGGGTCACGTTTCGGTAACACATCTGAACCCGGTATCTTTTATGCCTCTCTGCACTTGAATACTGCTTTAGCAGAGTGCGCATATTATCGTCTGGTTTTCTTGTCCGCCATGAAAACAGGGCTGACTAAACATCTTGTTACTGAACACACAACATTTAAAGTCAGTGTCACTACAGCGCATGGGCTGGCATTAGAAAAAAAACCTTTCAAACACTTCACCAATCTCATCTCGGATCCTGTTAACTACGCAAGCAGCCAGCAACTTGGGTCTGATATGCGTCATGCAGGCATCGATGTTTTTACCTACCAGTCAGCGAGAGATCCACAACAAGGCATCAATGCGGGCATCTACAAAATTTCAGCGATAAAAAGCAAAAAACCCTATGGATTTCAGGAATGGCTGTGTTCAACCGCGGCAACACAAGTCGCCTTTATCAATAAAGTCGATAAAAATACACGCTGCAATTTCAAACTGGACGAATTTTTGGTTGATGGCAAATTCCCACAACCAGCAACATGATTAATATTCATTGTCGTTATTAAAACAAAAACAAACTGGAAATAACAATGGACATAACCCTATTCATTTAGATATTATACTTGCGAGTCACAAAGCAAGAAATAAACCTTTTAATCTAAGTCCGCAAAATAACTTCAAAATGTCCGTCATAAGTATTGGAAACTGAAATCTAATGAAGAGGAAGTATCTCTTATGAAAAAATATTTGTATACAGCAGTGACTATTATTGGGACACTGCTTTCTGTAAATACTGCGCAAGCATTTGTAGCCATAGATGTGAATGCCATCGATATCAATAGCACATCAACAGGTTACAATTATAAGATCCAATCAACTTGTCTTCTCGGCTGTTCAGAAACAATTAGCGGGCTCACTATTCCTGAAGCATTCAAAACCACGGACTTTTACCTCCCATATTTCTCTGATGCTGGTATTAGCAACATCTCCTCACCAGCAGGCTGGACCAGCATGATCGAATCATCAAATGACCGATTTAATCTTGGAAATGGCGCAGGCGTGATCCATTGGCATGCATTATCCGGACATGAACTGGGATTAGATAGCACTCTGAGTGGTTTTATTTATACGAGCACGCTCACCGGTTCAGTGAAAGCACCTTTCAGCCTGGATTACATTGGCGCTGGCCCTTGGGATGGTGACCCGCCAATCCCAGCTTCTCCATCAGCAATCGCAGCAGGTTTACCAAAAATTTCGGCAGTCCCGATACCAGCAGCTGTCTGGTTATTTCTCACCGGCATATTAAGCTTATTTGGATTACAAAGTCGAAAGCAACACGCTCTACAGCTTGCATATTAGTAACAAAGATCCATCAATGCTGCTGGAGAAGGATGTTATCTATCTTCAGTAAACTCAACTATCAAACTGTAATAATCAACATTACAGCGCAGCAAAGAAACCACCTGCTGAGCAGTGGTTTTGGCATCCCCTATTGGCAGGTTCGGGTACTTACTGCTTAGGACAACCAGCCTAACGCCAGCGGCCAGACGATATAATGCTGTCTTGAGTACAATCAATAACGGTCTTACATAAACTGTAATCCCGCTCATGCACCTTACTCATCATATCCTGTTTTAATCCGATCCTGACTCAGAGTGAATTAATTTCTTTTTGGCGCGATACTGTGCTGCTTTTGCACGATTCCCGCAAATAGCCATCGTACACCAACGCCTGGAATGATTTTTACTGACATCAAGAAACCACAGCGTACATGTTGCACCCTCACAGGCTTTAACAGATTTAAAATCTGCACTACAAATTAAATTACCAATCACTTCTGCAAGTGGCAATAACAAATCATCAGCTGTGCGCCAGCGTCGTTCTTGCCGCCAACGCAATGGCTGTTCGTAGTTTTCAGTATTCATTTCGGACATGATCTCGGCGTTTATTTGCAAGTAGCAACTGTCACGTGCCAGTAGCGTATTAATTGGCTTTAATTCTGGAAGTTGTGCTGCACTCAATCGACTTCCGGCATAAGTTGTTACAAAACCACGAAACCACTCTCGTAAATCACGCGCCTGGGCAGCAATCGCATCACATTGCTTTAAACTGTTTTTATCTTGAAACTGTTTTAAATGATTGCTGGAAACCAGTTCGGCTTGTTCAAGCCAATCGAGTAAATCACTACCGTTGCTCAACCAGTCGATTTCCTTTCCTGTCGGCGCTGCCACAGTATTTAAGAAATCAAGCGCAGGGTTATCTGCAATAAAAAATGCTGCCGGTCGTGTGATCTCAGTCATCTTGTTGTTCTCCATGCCCCCATATTGACATTCATGTGCTGTCAAATAATAACATGCCAAAACAGGTAACCTTCTAATTACTTCTTGACAAGTTACTTCTGTTTAAGTAACCTTCTTGAGAAACTATTGATGGTTATTCTTTCTGCTATCGACAAACAATCGTATGCTGATTGCAAAGTAGCCAGTGGTTTCTATCACACGATTTAACGGAAAAAACATTCCAGGAGCAAAACATGTCCAGAGATCATTTCTTCCCAGCAATTGTTGTTTCCAGCATTTTTATGATGGGTTGTGTCAATGCCACGACAACAACACGCACACCAGTCAGCCAGATCGATTGGATAACATTGCCCAGCGGTCGAAAGGTCGCCGAGGTAAAAGGAAACATGAACCAGGAAGCTCATATCAAGCTTGTCAAGTATGCTCCGGGCATGAAGTCGTCTGCTCATACACATTCCGCCAGTTATACAGGTTTCGTTCTGAAAGGGACGGCACGTCATTATGAACCTGGAAAACCTGATACGGAGACCATATTGCCAACAGGATCATTCTGGAAAATACCAGCTGAGGTGATACATATCAGTGAATGTTTAACTGGCGAAGAATGTATATTTGCCACCATTTCAGAAGGTCCATTTGATATTAAGTTTGCGAAATAACAACTTATCAATTAGCGAATGCTTAGAGAGTCTGAAAAGAGTTTTGAAGTTAGATTAACCCATAGAAAAACCATAGAGAGGAAAAGACAATGCCGCTGATACAAGTGAAAGTATTTGAAAATGAACTCAGCCAGGAACAATCCAGCAACCTGATCAATAAAATCACAGATGTGGTCGCAGAAGTAACCAGTGACAGATTACGCGATGTGACGTGGGTGATTATTGATGAAGTTAAAGATGGTCACTGGGGTGTCGGGGGTAACCCCCTCGGTCTTGGAGATGTCAAGAAACTCATCGCGGGCAGTTAGCCCCAATCTGAGTAGATCAATCATTATGAGGAAGGGCTATCCTCGATTCTTAACCTGTCAATCAAATTAGGAGATTGTTATGTCAAATTGCAACATCAATAAAGGAGTTCATTTTACTGCCTATGAAAGTGGCGCCCGTCAAGATTGGCCAGATTATACTATTGAGCTTCCAGGTCTGGATATTCCAGGCAAGCAGTTTCTCAAGGACAAACTTGGGTTTACTGGCTGTGAAATATCGCTTAACTCAATGGCTCCCGGTGCGGGAATGCCGATTTATCATCGACACCATCAAAATGAAGAAGTCTATATCTTCATTCAGGGCAAAG
>DRLZ01000189.1 GCA_011322755.1 Crenotrichaceae bacterium | reverse complement strand
TTAAAACCTACAAAAATATCGTTTAAACCCAGGAGCGTGCATGAAATAATCCCCTTGTCACTCCTTAACAACCAAGAGACCTAAACCGCCTCTTTGTAAAAACGCGCCAGTGTACCATATTGACGATGCTCTGATAGACATCTATGGCTTAATACAAGTTCCAATTATTTATGAACACACCTGCATACGCAAACGCACACGTAATTTTCGATGTGATTCAGCAGTCACACTATCGATAAAAATAATAGCAACTCGCCTCTCTTTTGCAGCTGTTTTAAAGCGCAGAACGACTAAGCCCGCATGCAGATAACTTTGTCCCAACAGCACCCCTTCGACACTATCTCCAAAGCGATCAAAAATTTTCCACTGTTGCCCTTCCAGCCAAACCAGACGAACTATCGACTTTTTAGTATTCATTCGAATATACAGATTAACCTGCAAATACAAATTCAAAACAATCAACAAAATGAATAGGATAGATAACCAACCAGAAACAGGAACAATCAATAAAACCAAAATGGCCCCTCCATGCATAAAGCATAAAAGCGCCAGAAATATACGAGAAGCTTTTAAGTCAAGATACAGCGGAGTTGCGTATTTGGGTAATGACATGGTTTAACCCTGAATCCTTGGGTTCACTGCGAGCCATGAGCCATTCGAGCAGATCATTATCTGGATAACTTAACAATGATATAAACAGACTTTTCTCTCTTTTTGAAAGTGTATCGTAACCAGTATCAAAAAAACTCAGCAACAATATATCCAGCTCACGCATCCCTCGTCTGCATTGCCAACGTACCTTTGAGCGGTTGTCACACACTTCATTACAGTCACTCACTAAAAAAATGCCTCCTGTTTTCTATCCCCCTAAAACGGCCACCAAGGGCTATTAAATGCCCGCTCTAACCAACCCATTCTATTTACATCATCCATCACGCCTTCACTGGCATAGGTGATATTCGCATTTGCTATTTGTGTGGATAAAATGGAGTTATCTGTGCCGATATCATTGGAGCGTACCACACCTGAAAGCTTGATATATTCTTTTCCCTGATTCATTTCTAAAACTTTCTGCCCTTTAATTACATAGTTTCCATTCGGTAAAACCTGGGTAATCACCGCCGCAATACTGCCATTGAGTGTATTACTTTGAGCGCTATCACCTGAACCTGAAAATTTTCGACCTGAATTGAGACTAGCAGAGAGATCAAATCGTGATTTGAATGAAGGCAGCGTACCAAGAACAGTCGGCGCAGTAACACTCACTTCACTATCTTTTTCAGTTGTTGTGCTGGCTCTTTTGGTAGCGGCGGTTTTTTCAGCAAGTTT
The DNA here is from genome assembly GCA_011322755.1 of Crenotrichaceae bacterium. Taxonomy (GTDB): domain Bacteria; phylum Pseudomonadota; class Gammaproteobacteria; order Methylococcales; family DRLZ01; genus DRLZ01. The sequence continues at coordinate 3,421 of DRLZ01000189.1, read as the reverse complement.
AACATTAATAATATCACCCACACGGTGACCTTTTTGATCTTCAAACAAACCGCCAGAGCTGAATTCATAAATAGCACCTGGCGTTGTTTCGACAGGTTTAATATCTGGATAGACAAATTCATCCGCACTCGTCAATTGAGATTTTTGAGGAGTATAACTACAACCTGAAACAGACAACGCCAAAGCCAGCCAAACAACAGACCTCAAACCAATCACACCAAAAACAGCCATTACAGATTGTTACTCACATACTGCAACATTCTGTCAGTCGCAGAAATCACTTTAGAATTCATTTCATAGGCACGCTGGGTTTCAATCATATTGACCAGCTCCTCAACGACATTAATATTTGAACTTTCCAAAGCGCCCTGCAACACCGTACCAACACCATTCAAACCCGGCGTTGAAGCCGATGGCGCACCACTTGCTGCCGACTCAATATAAAGATTTTTACCTACGGGTTGCAGCCCTGTTGGGTTGATAAAATCAGCCAGCTGAATATTACCCAATTGTGTGGGGGTCGCTGTACCTGGTGTAGTCGCACTCACGACTCCATCAATCCCGATCGTCAGGCTTAATGCATCTTCAGGTACAGTAATCGCAGGCTGAAGCGTATAGCCATTTGAGGTTACGATCTGCCCTTGACTATCCACTTTAAAGTTGCCATCACGAGAATAGGCCATAGTGCCATCGGGTTGCAAAATTTGAAAAAAACCACGCCCTTCAACCGCAATATCCAGCGAATTCCCTGTCTGAATCATATTACCTTGCGTATGTAACTTATCAGTCGCAACCGTTCTAACACCGGTACCGAGTGATAAACCTGAAGGAATTTGTGTATCTTGTGAGGATTGTGCGCCCACCTGGCGAATATTTTGATAAAAAAGATCTTCGAAAACAGCGCGACCTCTTTTAAACCCGGTAGTATTCACATTTGCCAGATTATTGGAAACCACAGCCATTCGTGTTTGCTGCGCATCCAGCCCTGTTTTAGCGATCCATAGTGCTTGATTCATATCTGTTTCCCTTTATTGAGATAGCTTAATTATCCTTGCAAACGTAATAACGCAGCGGATGCCTTATCATTATCTTCCGTGGTTTTCATCATTTTTATCTGCATTTCAAACTGGCGAGACAATGTAATCATTTTGATCATTGAGTCCACCGAATTCACATTACTGCTCTCAAGGTGACCTGAAAGCAGCCGAACATTTGCATCGGGCGGAGCAACACTATTATCCCTGAGCCTTAACAGTCCATCTTTACCTTTAACCATCTCTTCCAGCGGTGGATTAACCAGCTTGATGCGATCAACAATTGCCAGTGCATCAGCAGATTGGCCAAGCGGCAACATAGTAAATGTACCATCTGCCCCTAATTCAATTTTTTCAGCCGGTGGCAGTGCAATGATTCCGTTATTTCCTTTCACCGGATAGCCCGCACCCGTTGTAACAATACCACCACTGGCAATACGCAGATCACCTGCACGTGTATAAGCCTCACCACCATCAGGCGTTTGCACCGCGATAAACCCATAATCTTCAATCGCGACATCCAGTTCTCGACCAGTGCTCACTACTGAACCCGGCGTAAAATCTATACCGGTACTTCTTTCTGAAGTATAAGTACGCGTTGGCCAACCTGATCCTGACAACGATCTCCCTGAAAAAGCCTCCATATCCGCACGAAAACCTGCCGTATTAGCATTGGCAAGATTATGCGCATTCACTGTTTGAGAGCGCATGGTCTGTTTCGCACCGGACATTGCAATGTATAGCATTCGATCCATGTTATACCTCCAGACTTCTTACAGGGCTAATATTCATTAACGGATATTAATAATTGTCTGAGTGATTGTATCCGCCGTAGAAATCACCTGCGAATTTGCCTGAAAATTTCGCTGTGCGGTAATCATGTTGACTAGCTGTTCTGTCAAATCAACGTTAGATCCTTCCAGCGACCCCGACTGAACCAAGCCTAAACTGGATGAGCCAGGTGCACCCACAAGCGGAGCACCCGAATCGAAACTTTCAGCCCAGGAAGTATCGCCTAATGGACGAAGCCCCTGTGGATTACGAAAGTTGGCCAATGTCACCTGTGCTTCCACCCGTGTTTGGCCATTGCTAAAACGTGCCAAAACCATTCCAGTATCATCAATATCAATACCACTTAAACGCCCTGTGGTAAAACCGTCTTGAGACAGTTCATTGACATTGAAACCACCGCCATATTGAGTCAGACCAGAATAATCAAGCGTCAACGACATACTGGCCGCACCACCTCCAGGGTTATAAGCACTCGTACTAATTGATGAAGGAGGTGCTGGCACACCATTGATAGACAACAGCTCTCCACCCGTTGAAAAATTAAGCAAGTCCGAGCCATTCGCCTGTGCTCCCGGAATTTGAGTGCCATTGATAAATGTATAACTTTCCCATTCACCCGGCACCTCTGTTTTTCGATAATAAAAAGAGGCCAGATGGCTCGCACCCAATGAATCGAAAACAGTCAGAGATGTTGAACGGTTATAACTTGTTGCATCAGTTACCGAAAAACCACGCTGTGCTGAACCATCAGCCAGTGCAGTAACATCGGATGTGCCTCCTCCACCAGCTTGTGAAACCAACCCGGTGGTATCAATTGTGATTGGAACTGTGGGCTGATTTGCCGCACCATCTGGATCCCAGTTGAGCGTGGCAACATCCGTTCCAATACCAACACCCGCGGCTGTTGTTGCAGGCTGAGTCGGTGCACCCCCAACTAATAGTTCAACATCCCAATCTGCTCCTCCAGCGGGGGTAAATAGTAAAGTTGCATTATTTACTTCATTACCATAATTATCAAAAATACTGAAAGCAGCTGTTGTATAAGATGCATCATCTGTGTCCAGTATTCCCGCGCCGGTAAACTGAATGGCAGAAGTGGTCACCGCCGCCGCAGGCACCTCAGCATCTGCATCCAAATTAAGCCCCAAATCAACCGAAGTCGTCGCTCTGGGGGAAAGATCGTCAGTACGAAGCTGAATACTGCCCTGCGCTCCTGTGATATTACCAACATCATCCACCATATAACCCGTCAGTTGTTGATCAGAACTGTTCACAATAAAACCATCATTATCAACACCAAATGCACCCGCACGGCTGTATACAATCGTGCCATTATCATCCAGCCGAAAAAAACCTTGTCCACTGATCGCCAGATCAAGAGCATTGTTAGTAAATTCAGTATTTCCCTGAGAAAACTGTTGAGCGACACTTGCGACTTTCACCCCACTACCCACTGCATCGGATGCAGTGCCCAGATTAGATAGAGCATAAATATCTGCAAATTCAGTACGTGATTGCTTGAAGCCCGTTGTGCTGGCATTTGCAACATTATTACCAATCACCTGCAGATCTGTTGAAGCTGCATTTAATCCACT
>DRLZ01000188.1 GCA_011322755.1 Crenotrichaceae bacterium | reverse complement strand
CTGCTGTTCACTGCATGATGTTGACTATCGGCGCAACCAAAAACCGGCCGAAAATGATCCAATAAATCAAGTACAAAATATCATCTGGTAGGATGTAAGCTGATGTCGTGATTGAAAGCAGTCAATTAAACACAAAAAACTTGTTATGAATGCCCAAGTGGTTGCAGCCAGATATCGTTTTATTCGTTAGCTGATAGATGTAAGAGAATTTCTACTTATTTTCGATAGTGACAACTATAAATTTAGGATTGTTAACGAAATTGCATAAATCAGATCTGCATCGATTCAGCTGCAAGTCATGAAGCTATGCTATACATATGCTCGGAGAGCGTGGTCCGGAATTTTTTGGATCTTTATTTTAACAATTTACACATTTTGTACGTGTAATGGGTATAAGTGTAAGAAAATGCCGATGTTAAATGCTCAAGAGAAGAGTACTAGAATTTCTTTCTGGCATTTTGATAGGTGAGGCTTACCATGTCCTGCCTTGCAACAGAGCTTCTTTGTGTTATATAATGGGAAGTTTTGATTAAGAATAAGAATACTTAAAAAAATAATAGATAATGGCGGTTTCTTACGAAGAAGTTACGCTAAATTTTGATAGGAATCTACTTCTTCACCACTTGATATATATTGTGCCAAGTTAGGTTAACCGAAAACAATCACGAGAACAGTACAATGATCAAATATAAGTTTATTTCCAACCTGTCATTTATTCAACGTTCGTTATCTGTAATGTATAACTTTTATGGTGTACACAATAGCGTTGAGTTTAAGAAACGTATTTCATCTCAAAGGAGTATTTCTAACCGAGGTAATTATGAGTTTTCTTTACTTGTTTTATCGTCAACAATCGAAGACTTTGCCTGGAAGCCTCATTTATTCCGTGAAATAGCCAAACGCGTGAGATCAGTTGATGAAATAGGCTGGATAGATAACCAGCGTATTGGGCTTATTTTGCCTTATACTTCTGCTGAAGGTGCAACCAAGGTGGCGTCGCTAATTTCCAACGCAATTAAGGATAGTGTACATCCCCTTCAATATTCCATTTATAGCCATCCTTCAAAAACATATATTCATTCAGGTACAGAAGAAAATAATCGTCAGATCGATTTGGATGGTTTGATTTCTTCGGATGTTGAGAATGCATCAAAGCAAGAAGGTATGGAATTAGAAAATGGTGATGATTTTAGGCATGACGAGGAGAGTGATGACTTCTCACGAGTTCTAAGTACAGAAGAATCGGTGAAAACACGAATACCATCGGATGACTATCAGATTTATAGTGGTATCTCTATACCTGCCTGGAAGCGAAGTATGGATATTGTTGGGGCAGCGATTGGTTTGATACTACTATCACCGGTCATGATTTTGACAGCGATTGCTGTTAAAAGTAGTTCCAATGGCCCAACCTTCTTTACACAAGATCGAATTGGTATCGGCATGAAACCTTTTAAAATGTACAAATTTCGATCAATGGTCGTTAATGCGCCATCTCAAAGTTCTATTCTACTTGTCCAGGGTGATGAAGCTGAGGAGGCTGGGCCTTTCGTTCTGAAAAAAATTGCATCTGATCCACGTGTGACTGGAGTTGGTCGGTTTATTCGAAAATGGAGTCTGGATGAATTGCCGCAGTTATTTAATGTCTTGGTTGGTGATATGTCGTTAGTTGGCCCAAGACCGCTTGTACGAGAGGAGGCTGAAGCTTGTACGGATTGGCATGAGTCAAGGTTTGATGTGAAGCCCGGACTCACCTGTATATGGCAAGTGAATGGACGTAGCCAGGTTACAGCAGAAGATAGAAGTAGAATGGATTTAAGATACATTCTTAACTTGTCTTTTGTACAAGATCTAAAGCTTTTAATTCTGACACCTATCGCTGTGATGAAGGCAACAGGTGCTCACTAGACAAAGTCAAACTGCCAATCGATATTTGAGAAGGCCAGTATGAACATATGCTGGCCTTCTAGCACTCCTATAGCTTTTCCCCTCGTGACATTATCTGCCTGTTTAGCAGATGTTAGCGTTTTAAGTCCTGTAAAAATACCAGCAGAGCAAACAGCTGCAAGAAGTTTTTTGGTGGTCGTCTAATACGACCGAATAATGGGATAAATTGTCAACTACATGTTTTTTTCGCACTGTACGCTGGGACGCAGATAGTGCTGTATCGATGTACTCGATGTTTTCATCGTATAGTTGATAATATCATGAATTATTTTAGTTACTGAGAAGTTAGCCATCGAAGACGGTTGATGTTGTGGACAAGTGATATTGGTCGCAATTTATTCCAGTATTTTGTGTCAGTGATATTCGGAGCTAAACCATATATTATGTTGTCGGTACCGAAATTGACTGCTGTAATAACTGATATCATTCTCACATCTAACTTAGCCTCATTGACATTACACAGCAAGAAAAACCTCTAACGTAAAGTGTTTGGCTTAGGTTACCAGAGTACAGTGGTTAATATCATTATGTTTACTGATCACTCATGTTTCTGAACCCATTTTTTTGTAATCGTGTCGCTCACGATTGTTTTTTGAGTTGACTTGAGATGATTGGTCTACAATTGCTGATAATGAGCGGTTTCGTTTGTTTCTTAGAGCTGTACCATGTATTCAAAGACCTTTATGCTGTTCATTTGTTTTGTATAATTCAGAATAATTTTATTTCAGAAAACGGTGATAGTTAAATCGCGGATATTGAAAAAATCATGCAACCAGATATTCAAAAGACCACACAATTGACGAAGAAAAATGTACTCTTTTTTGCCCGGTTTCCTCCGCCTTATTGTGGGGAGACTATCGGTTCTCAACTTGTATATGATTTACTTAAGGATGATCTAAACATAACGACTCTCGAGTTACTTGATAATAACCGGGAGATCGATGATGGTGGAAAATTCAGAGTGATGCGTGCTATCAAAACGCTTGGTAAAATCTATACAGTTCTTAAATTAGTCAAATCAGAACGCCCAGACAGTTTTTATATGGTTCCTGCAGCATCAAAGTTAGGACATTTTCGAGATGTTTTAATTGTACTATTTGTAAGACCCTATGTCGGCAGGATTGTTTGTCATATCCGTAATGGTAATTTTCATGATGTTCTTTCAGTTACTGGACTACAAGCGTTATCTCGTCAATTTATACAAAAAACTGATTATTTTATATTTCTAGCTAATAATTTGT
>DRLZ01000187.1 GCA_011322755.1 Crenotrichaceae bacterium | reverse complement strand
TATTCGCAGGATTGCAATTCAGTCATACTTTTAGATGTGCCAATATACAGTCGAAAGAGTTTATATTTACCATTATTCTAATCATGATTATCCGAATGGATTAAACCATCCACCTTTCTGGCGTTTATTCAAGGTTTGCAACTCGAGCACAGCGCGGTCATGGCTGATCCGCTCATTAACGAGATCCTGGTATACCTGATCAGAACGTTTACGGCGTTTAACGGCGTCACCGGCATCAAGAAACGCCTCAATGCTTTGACTTAACTTTGAGCTCCAGGAATGAGTACTACCCTGTCTTGAATGATCATTCCTGAGCAACATCAGCGACTGTTCGACATTACTTTGAATTTGTTCCAGTTCTGACTGGTAATGTTCATTCTGAGCAAGTGGAGAAATGAGTAGTTTTTCCACGGTTTCTGTTACCGTTTCGACTGCCAGATAACCAAAGTCCTGAAATAATGCCAGCGCAGTCAAGCCTTTTGAGGATTCAGAAACCGAATTACTTTGTAATTGCAAACAGGCTTTATAACAGGTTTCCCACGCTTGCCAACGGTACACAAAATCCAGCCCAGTGCCTTTAATATTTTGCATTCCCATAATCCGGTTATAAAACCCGGGCGGTGTACTATCACAGATTTTTTCGATGACCTGATTGCCGGTTGCATGATAGTCTTCCACAACAACCAGTTTTTGTTCAAACCATTGCCAAAGCAAGTCTTTAAACGTTTGTTGTACGTTATCACTGACAGTCCCCTGTTGGTGTAGCTTGGCAGACAAATCCTGGTAACGATCCAGCAAGGCTTGTCCAATTTTCAAAAATTGAAGTATCTCCTTACGGTGTGGTACTTCATATTCCTCCAGCTTTTGAGCCAGTCGTTCAGGTTGATCAATCAGCCCAACTAATTCTGCCTGGTTGATTTCTGACTGCTGACCCTGGAGCATGGCTTGAAACTGTTTTTCAAACAGCTGCAGGTTGTGTGGTATGCGGAAACGCTCAGCCATTCTCAGCAAAATAGCTTGCGCTGGTTCATCAGTCGATTGCAATGAGATTGTCTTTACCCATTCTTCCCAGGCTTCCTTGATATAGCCAACCATCCCAGCCAGGTTATTGCCAATCAATACACAGCGATCGAAATGGATGTCTTTGACGATAATGCTTGCAAAAACTCTTGATCGCGCAATGCGATCAGCACGGTTATTAACGACGATGGTTACCCAGGTATCCGGATGCTCATCCATGCTAATCTTATCCAGTCCCATGCGTTGCCAATTGCCCAGACAACCAAAGCGTTCATTAGCGGACATTCCATTAATGAATTCGAGACGCCGGCCACGCCATGGTGCACAAGGAAATGTTTTGAGTACGCCGATGTCCGCCACCACACGATCGGCCATTTCCTTGAGTGAAAAGTCTCTATCCACACCCAGCTCTTCACCCAGCGCCATCACCAATGCAATATTAAACGGGTGTTCGTCATAGGGAAAACGTTTCAGCACATCGTCTGCAAGCATTCCGGCTTCCAGCCAGCTGACTGAGCGAAAATGTACGTTGCGCTGGTGGGCGGCAGCTTTTAACACCGGTAACATCTGTTCCTCACTCGTGATCAGTGTTGAATTTTGCGGTATAAACTGGGTCATCACTTCCGGGATATTAATCCCCGCTGGCCCTTGCAAATCCTCGTGATCCGGGTACGTATTGGTAATCGTGGAAATATCATCACGCATCCACTGTCGCTGCAAAATATCAATATAGGAAGGCGTTAAGCCCATGCATTCCCAAAGAAAAACCTCACAGTCTAGCTTGTCTGACAAGCACACCAGATTATGTTGTTCCCAGATTGTTGCTTTGTCGTAGGGCCGGAACAAAAACATTTCTCTCAATTCACCAAATGGATGCGCGTGCAAAAACATGGCTTCACACCCCGTGGTTTTGGAGACAATGCCATAGCCCAATGCATTTATCAGCGCTGCTTTAATACGCTCTGTCCCGGATTTGCCACGGGTACCCCAGCCACCCAGAACCAAGGGAATATGATTGCGTGCCTTCTTGATTTTATGGTAGAGATAGATATGTCTGCCTACAAAATAACTGATAATGATTCCCAGGAACACACTGAGTTCATACAAGGTATTCTCGTACACTGAGACAAAATAATTTTTAAAATCCTGCCAGAGATCAACGTTCGCGAACGGAAAGATTGCCGGAAAAAAACGCAGCACTGCTGAATCTTCGGAAATATCACCATCAAGACAGTCATGCCCTTGAAATGTCACTGTGATACCAATAGAGGACAAGGCATTCAGGTAGGATTGTGGAGAATCCTGGCTATTTTCCTGCCAGTTTCTTAACCGTGCATACTCGCTGAAATAGTAGCTGATACGCCAACTTGCCAGCCATCGACGAAAAAAGTTCTTTGGCGGCTGCAAGCAGGTGATTCCTTCACTGTGATAAAACCAGGTTGGCTGATTTCCAATCGCCAATGCCGAGATGACATCATCAACCAGTGGCAAATAACCGCGCCAGCCTTCCTCTGTGTCCATAAAAAGCGGTTCACCCGGCACTTTGGTTTCAGCCAGTTCGGAGAGAATACCTGAAGGAATACGCATCGTCCCCCAAAACAAACGACCGCGAGTATGCTGAAAAGCCTGCCGTTTATCAGGCGACGGATGTCTGAATTCGTGCAGCAACCGCCATATTCTGAAACCAAATGAATGACCACGGGTCAGAAATGTTCCAAACAGGCTTTTTTCAATATCAAAACCATAATCCTGCTGCGCTATCACTGACAGTAATCGACCCAGCTGACTGTCGCTCTCACACTGCAGTTCTTTCGGTATACGCCTGCTTTTACCAGGAGGTATTGTTTCAACAAATTGTTGCAGTGAATGGAGCTGCTGTGCTGTTTGTTCATTCCCATAGCCAACCAGATACTCACGGGTTTCAGCCGCCCAGCGCCTTACCGACAAGGATTCTGCTTGCTGATGTAACTGTTCCACAGATGGCAGTAGTTCACGAATATAAGCGCGCTTATTGACACGATCTGCAAGGCTATCGCGACACACTTTTAGAGCAACTCTTAGCACAAAAGACTGTTGTTCGGCATAAAGGCATTTGCTTAAATACTGTAATGCCAGTGCCAGAGTGTCCTCTTGCATCATTAAATCTGTCAGATTTAAAAGTGCGGCAGCACGTACTTGTTCGACCGGATCATCAAACAATAACGCAGGATAATAGTGTTCTATGGTATTCACGTCGGCATGATTCAGTGCCGCAGGTAATTTCTGGCGCACGGACGGACATGGATCCTGAATGATGAGTGGAATCAATTCGACCAATTGGTGATCAATGGGTAGTTGCTGACCAAGTATTTCGACAACTTTACGTCTGACAAATAAATCATCATCACCCTGGGGACGTAACAAACGTTTTTTAAATACCGGTAACAATGATTCCGGTGCTGCGCGTTGCAGGAGTCTAAGTGCTTCACATTGAATCCAGACGACTCTGCGACTGCTGAGCGAAGCATGATAGATAAAACGCAAACTGGATTCAGAAATACAATTCTGTTGCAAGCCGACAGGCATTGCAGTTAATGCTTCTGTAAGACAATGAAAAGCTGCACTGACGACACGTTTGTCACCTTGATGTACTAATAACGGTTTGAGAACCGGTTCCAGCGCCAGCCGTTGCCAGAACTTTTGATAACCAATCAACCTGCCATCCTTCTTGATTGCAGTTGCAGCCATTCGACCTAAACATTGGAGCATGAAGCTGATGAAACGTTCTTTCTCCAGATAACGACGATGATGGCGTTCGCTGACTGCATCATGACCAAACCAGCGATTAAATGCTTTTTTGTCTCCACGTAATTGCTTGCTATCTGCACCCAGGTCGTGTGCATAGTCAAGAATCAATCGGGTTTTTTCATCTTCACTGAATGATTTTGTGTAGCGTTGACTATAGTCTGCATATCGACTTTTCATCTGCTCCAGTTGCAGCTGTATTTGTTCAACGTCATACAACATAAAACGTACAATGTGCTCGGAAATCCGACCAATGTCACTGCGCCCTGGCTCATATTCACGTACGGCCACTTCTGGCCATTGTTCATATTGCTCAATAATTTGATCAATGAGTTCACTATTCAGCTGCAACCAGTATTGATGTTGCCCGGATTCCAGTAAATGGCGAACATCAACACTGCTAACGCTGAATTTTTCCGCTTCAGTTGTATCCATCCAGTCTCTGCCGTTCTCTTATATTGCGAAAATTAACTGCTGAACGCTTGAAATCCCGGTAACCTCGATGCTCACCATAATGGTAAGTGAAACTCAGCATTCCCAAGTGCTCGTTTCGATCGATGTCATAGTTGTATTGACCACTGATTTCAAATCGATTTTGTTTTTTGCTCCAGTTCTGCCAATTCAGCTCAAGTTTGGTAAAATGACGGCGTATGCTGCTGGATCTGTTATTATCATCCTGATAAAAATTAACTCTGACACTGGCATCCAGGTCAAGATTGCCGAATAACTGCTTCCAGTGCGCTTCGGTCGATACATGATCTGGAATAAAAAAGTTCAGGTCTTCATTGCTGACACTGTTGACTTTCGCTGTCCAGCGCGTGTCCATCCAGGGTTCGTGAATCAGCAGCAGTGATGCCGCCAAGCCTCTAGTATGCTCGGATTTATAAATCGTATATAAATCCTGATCCACTTTCTTGGTTAAACGCCTGTCTTTAAACGCACCATCCGGAAACAGCTTTCCACGATTACGTAGACTCATGTAACGACCAAACCAGGATATTTGCGGTATGACCCGAGTCCTGGGAGTTAAATAAACAGTTTTTGATACTGCGGTTTTGAGCAGTCCTGTCCATTCCAGCTCACCTGCAACCTGTTGAGTAACCAGTTTTGCTGACAGATTGATGCGAAACGGCCAGTTACGAGGCTGAATCCTGACAAATTCATTCAAACCAAAACTGGGGCTGCCATGTTGCCGGTGCCGAACAAACCCCTGTGTATCCCAGTAAGTATTGCTGAATTCGTCAAAATAGCGATGATCCAGACGAAATTGTTGATAATGCACAGGGCCACTTCTGGTGCTATCTTCCAATACATTGTTTCTGCGGACTGTATCCGTACCAAACGACCATGTACCAAAACCAGATGATAGATTATCAAGCGAGTTTTCCAGCCTATCGAAAGATTTTAGTTGATCGAGCGAGAACAAATCATCAAATTGAGCCAGTGCTGGTAACACGGGCTGTAGAATACGCTTGGCACTCCTGCTTTTAATCATTTCTTTTCGTTCAGAAACAGGTATCTGCTGCCGCACTTGAAACAGTGCTTGTTGTTGCTTTTTATCGGGTGGTATGGTGACCAGCTGCCAGCCTGACACTGGAACAGTCTGGAGCTGCGAAATTATTTTGTTATTCACCCATTCATCAACTCTGATGACTGTTGGACCATTGATGTAAACCTGTAGTGGACTGTTTTGTGTACTGACAAAAAAAGTGCGTTGACTGGCGTCATTGATCGTCGTGCCCGCATTTCGAAAGCGTAGCTTCAGGAATTGATTTGCAACTGGATGCTGAATTGTAAACCGGAGTTGATGCTGACCCGCCGGAACCCGCACTTGAAACTGTTTCCAGTTCTGTGAACGTGTCATTTCGATGTGTTGTGGGTCCAGTTGGTCGATTTGATAGACAACACTTGCTGAACTGTCGGGCAGAAATCCCACATCATCAAAGTATGCTTCTACCTGAATCAGCCTGGTTGTGAGGTTTTTCATTACCATCAATAAATGCTGCCCTCCGGTAATTACATGTTGTTGAGGTGAAGTTTCGGAAAGCAAAGCCTTGCGAATTCGCAGTTTCGGAGTGACAGGTTGCCAGCCATTAATCTCGACGAAACGCTCACCGCCACTGTTGACAATTGAATGAACAGTTTGCCACTGTTGATAGCGTGACATTTTGTTCCAGATTGACTGAACCAATGTATTATTCCGATAGCGATACTGTAACTGTTCAGCCAGAAATAGCACTGATTGTCTGCTGTCGGGATCATTTTCCAGCAACATCAGATACTCCATCATACGGATTGATGCCTGGCTGGAATCAACAGTTTCTGGCAATGCTTGTAGTGATTCCAGTGACAACGCCCGATTGACCATCGCCAGTGATGTTGATGGCTGGTGCGGAATCAGTTTTAGTAACTGACGATCTGTGACATCCTCCAGTTTCAGCGTATGCCGGAGAGTCTCAATAAACGTATTGATTTGTAATGGTGCAAGGACTGTCAGCGGAATTTCAGGGTATTGTCGTTTAATGACGATGGACATCGGTGCATCAAATGCCGATAGTTCAATTTCATGATAACCATCACCGACTTGATAATCCAGAGTGATCAGATTTCCAGGTAAATAGTCTCCCTGACCAGTTATTTCCAGCCCCTGAACTGGCTTGTTATGAAAAAATGGATAACTGTACGATTGCTTGTTATCAACAATTCGAATCCAACCATCCAGCTCAGCATCAAGTTGTTGATGCAGTATTCTTATTTGAAAAGCCAGTTTCGCCGGTCCCAGTATCTGTAATTTCACCGTCCGCTCCGGCTTGCTTCTAAATGCCTTGCTGGTAAAATCACGTTCCACCGAATAATAACTGTCCGTACCTGCAGCATCCCGAACCGCCTGGCTTGCATCTTTCCAGATCCACTGACCTGGATAGGCTTTCTGCCAATCTCTCCAGTCCTGGTAAATTTGAATAATTTCCTTGTTGCGGTCTTTCTGCTTGCTGTAGTTGAGTTGTCGCTGCTGTTTCAAATGCTGTTGAATCAACAATCCGGATTGTAAATACGCGTACCATTGATCAGCCAAATTCTCACTCCAGATTTGGCTGGCGACTTGAACATCTCCCTGTCGTTGTGCCTTTAGAGCCAACCAGTGTATCTGTTGCTGTTTTGGTAGTTGAGCAACGAAATTATCATAGGTTTGCCACCAACCTAATTGATAAGCGGCAGTCAACATCCGCTCAGGCACTACTTCTGTAAAAGTAAGCCCCAGCAACAATGCAAAACGATATTGTTGATTTTGCATATAAGCCTGAATCAGGGAATCCATGCGTTGTAGATCAGGACGATGAACAAACATTGCGGCAGCCAGCTGGACAATTGCATGCTCATTATGCTCGCGGGTATATTCTGTAAGTAGTTGCTGTTTTGCCTGCTCAGCAACGTCGTTTTGGGCGTATAAAGTCAAATATCGCCACAATGTTTTTGCAAGATAGTTTTCCGAGAGTCGATAAAGAATATTCGCCTGCGCGAGTTGTGCGCGGTCTCTTACCTCGCCTTCTGTGCCATGCACTATCTTGTTCCAGAACTGTAATGCCTCCACCCACTGTTGTTGTTGCTCGGCATTGCGAGCTTGTTTGTGCCATTTTTTAAGCCGTACCGGGGTGACAGGTACGACAGAGTGAATGACATTAGAAACGGAGTTTTTATAATCACGATAATGTCTTATCAAATCACGTTTTATGGGGAGCCATTGATTTAACAGTTGTTGTTGAGTCGGGTTGCTGTGTTTTTGCATCGTGCCAAGATCAGTAACAAACACATTAAATAAATGTGATTTAGACGCTTCATACAAACGCGACAGGTAACTCTGTTCAGATAAAAGGTAAGGTTTGGCTGACCTGATTTGCAACGCCAGATTCAGCGCTTGCGGGAGGTCATCATCAGTCCAGATTGATAGCTCATGAATGTGTGCAGGCAGAAT
>DRLZ01000186.1 GCA_011322755.1 Crenotrichaceae bacterium | reverse complement strand
CGAAAATAAGTAGAAATTCTCTTACATCTATCAAGTAACGAATAAAACGATATCTGGCTGCAACCACTTGGGCGTTCATAACAATTTTTTGTGTTTAATTGACTGCATTCAATCACGACATCAGCTTACATCCTACCAAATGATATTTTTTACTTAATTGTATTGGATCATTTTCAGTCGGTTTTTGATTGCGCCGATAGTCAACATCATGCAGTGAACAGCAGTAGTCCAATTTACTAGGTAGCTATTCAGATCTATTCCTCCATCAATGCAGAGTCTGATATTCTGTGTCTGCGGTACAATTTCTCCCTGACCGCACGAGAGAGTCAAGATAAACCTCTAGATTGGTATAACCAACCATACTTATGTCAATTTTATTTCGATCAGCAGAATTCTTCGGATCAAGTCCGTTTTTCGTTTCCCAGCTGTCTGGCATACCATCGCGGTCGGTGTCTATCAGCGCAATACCTCTTGCAATATAGCCCAAACCACCGACATCATCTTGTGAATTGATTAAACGACCTAGTTGATTCTTGAGGTGATTAATCACTCTCTTATCAATCAAGTCACGCGGGAACGATGCGCCGGCATTTCTCAAGATTTCCTGGTAGGCATCTTCAGCTGACAATCCGAAAGTGATGGCTGGAAATGGGAAAGCTTCATTTAAGTATTCGCCGGGTTCAAAACCAGGAAAGGCTTCCGCACCAACAGCTTTCCCATTGTGGTAAGAATCTTTGTCTGTATCCATATAGTTTCCGGAAAAAAAGATGTAAAAATCGCCTTCGTCACTGTTTTCTTCGCGCATTGCAGTATGAATATTTTTAGGCTGGGTACTGGGACCAGCAATCAGATAATTATTGATATAATTCATCTTGATTTGGGGTCTCGCTGTATGCCCACTACGTTTACCCCAGTTATAAATAACATTGTTTTCAAAGTCTATAAGCATAAACTTACGATTTTTTTTATCCTGCCCAGGGTCTAAATACATTTGTCCACCAACCACAGGATTACGCATATTGTGATGTGCAAACAGATTTTGATATATTGTATAGCCACCAGCACCGTTAACCAATTCACTATCTGTCACGCCTGCAACAAACATCCCCCCTCTACTATGAGCCCCTGCTGGGTGATATGAGTGAAACAGTCCTTCTGAAAGAATTGAGTTTTGCAGAGTGATATTTTTTGAGCGCACAATACTGACAGTTTCATCCATACCCCATGATGCAGATATATGGTCGAGGATTAGATCATTCGACTGGGAAACAGATATCGCATCTCCTCCATCTCCCCATAAATCCATGTTTCCTTTACCATCACCCTCAGCATGTGGATCTATGGCATTGTAATCACCAAGACGAAATCGCAGATAACGAATAATTACATCAGAGCGCTTAAAGATATCAAACGGATATCCAGCAATGGTAATTCCACCACCCGGAGCAGTTTGCCCTGCAAGTGTTATCTTATCTGTTCTTATTTTCAAACGGGCGTTTAATGTAATAACGCCGCCAATATCAAACACGACCGTTCGAGGTCCATTCGCAGAATCGAGCGCATGACGCAAAGTTCCCACTGAACCATCATCTAACAGTTTTGTTACGTGATAAACATCACCACCACGACCACCCCTAGACGATGCACCAAATCCTTGTGCACAAGGAAAGGCTTTCAGAGGTGGAAAAGAATGCTTAACCTTACAACCAAAAAGAAAAACTGAGAGCATAAAAAATAATAGTCCTCGCACTGAAAAAGATCTCAATCTCATGCTAGACAAAAATATAGTTTCGAAAACGTCCTGTATATATTTTGTTGTAGACATTAGTTGGCGCACTGGCACAACCACCATTTGAAAACATAGCAATATGACCTGGTCTCTCATTTTATGACATCACGGTTAAGCAGCTTCTTTCAAGTTTATTAATTGTTTTTCGTGGTGTCATTTTGGCTGACAACCTCCTAACTCGTATGCAAGAATCTACGCAGACGTATCATTACGATTATCTACTGTGCGTTACTTGCCAACCCCATCTCAATTTATTTTATGGCGAATTGTCTTTCCCAACGATTCAGGTAATGAGTTGACAACACATCGCCATGAAAGTGCAACTTTACTGCACTGGTGGTTAGCAGTTATGCTTGTCAATCAAGCGAATATAATATCCATTTCTTGTATCTCGACGGATAAATTAAACCAACGCGCTGCACCCTTACTGGCTGTCGATTTTCTTCAAAGTGCTTAGGTGTACATCAACAATAAAGAAAGCTATTGAATAATTTTATTTGCGCTGTAAAACTGCAGATCGCCTGTCAGCTAATCTAACCCATATTGTTTAGATCGCAGCAGTCTGTAATTCTGGAATTGTATGCGATTGCCGAGACCGTACTGTTTTCGCTGCACTTCATATCAGTTGATATCTGATTTGCCAACAAAAAAGCTGGCATGTAACACATGCTAGGACAATTAATTCCTACTATCATCATTTTCTACTCGGAAATACACTGAGCCGCAGCTCGAAGATCCCTTGGCACTCATAATATCCTCACAAGATGCATCACAGACCGATCGCGCCCACATTAACAACTGTAGATATCATTTTGTGTTAATTTCTATTGAGAATACACCTAGCATTTGTCATTCTGTCTACGTGTGCATCAACTCCAGGAATGATTTCGTATTAACTAATAAGTTTTTAGCACGTCCCTCCTGTAGCTTCTAACGTCTATCATCAGTCCACAAAGCGACAGGACAACGCCCCGTTCCCTATTGGTTACAAGCATTCAGCTTAACAAAGCCCGGAAGGTGCTAGCATCTCATCGACAGATAACTACAAAGGCTACTTCACAATCCCAATTCGGATAAGTTCAATTGAGCGCTGGATGCCCGGTCTTTAATTCAGACACTGAGCACCACAGCAATCACTCTGACAACTATCACCGCCTTTCAGCTCAAATACTCCTCTTCGAAAAAAATCAATAACAACAGACATATATCATCGACCTCATTGCATCCACATTGAGACAATCTTAACAACGTAGAATGGATCGACTTCTAGCGTTTTAAACTAATGCTGCACCAAGCTAAAAAATCGCTTACTTACCGGTGACTATTAGTCGTCAGCTGGTATTTCGCCTCTAAACAAACCTGCACCCGACCTCTCTCATCATATTTTCAGGCATGCTATGATTAGCTAGTTAGCACATAACTTTCTATGTGGATGGATTTTACTACTAGACGAAAAACTATCCCTGATGACAGTAACAAATCAATGACATAATTACCTACTGAAACCCAGATGGCTTGTGAATCAACTAAATGCTAATTAACTTGTTTTGCGCTGTTTCTTTGTTCACTTAGTGATTAGTGAGAAGCTTGGATACAATTTCCTTGCACTTAAATCGCTGCTCAAGGATTAGAAAACAAAGATGAATTTTTCAAGCTATCTCATTGTCTTGTGAGTTTGATTTGATTCAAAACATTTAATCTGTCTTCATAGGAAATCAAGAAAAGGATTATCCCCTTCAATCCGGTATAATCATTCTAGCAAGATTCCAAGATATCGATCAGCAACTTCTTTCACATCATAATCAGTTGAATTAAAGCTTGTTGGAAGTATCGCTGTATTGTTGTCAAGCTGTCGGAGTATTGCACTCGCCATGTCATTGACAGCCCCCACCTCTACAAGCAAACCATGCTTTCCTGCCAAGATTTCTTTCGGTCCGCTTCTGCAATCAGTCGCAACGACTGGACACCCACATGCTAGTGCTTCGAGAAGAATATTCGGACACCCTTCAAATTTAGATGGCAGCACAAAAACTGAAGCAGACGCTAAATAAGAAAAAATATTATCTGTAAACCCTGGAAAATCAACATCATCAAGAATATTTAATTCAGCGGCCAAATCCATTAGCATTCGCTTTTGCTCTCCTTCTCCAAAAATCACTAATCTAGCGATCTTGTTTTTGCGAACTTGAGCGAAGGCTCTCAATAAAGTTGAAAAATCTTTCTGGGCCACGAAACGACCAGCCCCTAGAATAATCGGCACGTCTTCTCTAAACCAGCGATGCTGCGGTTTTATCTTGGCTAGAGTTTTAATTTTTTGTGTGGGTAGAGGATTGTAAATTACTGTAATCTTATGATCTCGACTCAACAAGATTTTTTGCAGATCCTCTGCGATACTGTCAGAAACGGCAACAATGTGATCACTAAAATAGTAAAAAAGCCTGGCAATTACTGGAAAAAACTTGAAACTCCACGAGCGCATTAAACTAAATCGTTCAAGTGTGTTTGGCTCTCGGATTACAATACGTATTTTTTTTCCACCAAGCAGATTAGCAGTAATCCCCGTAATATTTGCGAGCGATTGACAACACAACATAGCTTTTGGCTTTTCTCTTGAGAGCCACTTAGAAAAAGTAAGTAGTTTGTTAACCGCGCCTTTGTCACCTAATTTTACTATGTTTGCTCCAGATGGGATATCCTTAAGAAAAGTACCCTGCACTTTCCAAAGAACAATATCCACCTTCATATCTGCTTCCAGAAAACTCTGCGCCAGATAGAGTGCGACTCGCTCCGCCCCACCTCCATTAAGAGACCACAAATGTATCGCAATATGCATAACAATAAATCAGATTATGTGAGCACTTGAACGTATTCATTGACAAGAACGTCACGTAGAACTGTATTCAACGTGGAATTCATAACATTCCTCATTCAGTTGATATCATGCAATAACCACAACCCAACGAATCACCCACGCAAGAAGGCTAAGAAGACTCCCAGAAATGCACCTGCTATCGTACAAAGAATTAATAGTCGTTTGATATTAGGACTAAACGGTTTAAATATCGGATGAGCAGGGTCTAAAATTGTGATATTTGAAACACTGAATTTTGTTTTGGACTCTATATCACTGGCTTTAGCAAGAAACTCTTCATACATGCGACGATTATATGCAGCTGCTTGTTCCAGCTTCCCGAGCTGAAAATCCTTGATTTGATAGTCTCTAGCCGACGCCTCTTCTCGCGCCATCAGGCTTCGAATTTTTTGCTCTCTGGCTTTAGTCAGCTCCACTTCTTTCCGAAGATTTGCAACAATTTGATTGACAACTCTCCTGACTGCTTTTTTTGCTTGTCGTAATTTTGTCTTCGCAGTGACTAATTTTGGGTGTTTAGCCCCATACCGCTGAGAAAGCTCTGAAACTTCTCGTGCCTGATCAAGTTCTGCCTGTTTTAACTTTACAACTACATTGTTATTTAAAATTGAACTGATAGAGTTCAAATCACCTTTATTATTAATTGCTAGAATTTGATTATACCGGACTTCTGCATCACTTCTGGATGACTGTGCTGCAATTAGCTGTTTCGCTAGCGAGGATAATTTTGTTTTAGATATTGCTTGATTACTTCCAGTCCCCAGCATTCTGTGTGTGTTCTTATATTCTTGTAGCTTTGCTTCAGAATTTTCGAGCTTCACTCGCAGCTCATCTTCTTGCTGGGTTAACCAATCAGTTGCTTGAACGGCGCCTTTTGTACGCGAGGTGACACCAAAATTAATGTATGCATCTGCAACTGCGTTGGCAACATCTGATGCAAGCATTGGCTCAACTGCTTGATACTTGATATTGAAAATTTGACTGTCACTTCCACCTGATACCCTCAGACCATTGAGCAACTTGTCGACATAAAGCTCTAACTTACCTGAAGTAGATAATTGAGCATGTGCCATAGGTGAGCTAAAAAAAGATTTATCTGGTGCAAACATTTCCTTCTCATCAGTAATAGATGACGTGAAACGTTTGTCATTTAGTAAATCCAGATTCCGGATGACTTGTTTTGCTATATTGCGACTCGTAATAATTTCATACTGTGTCTGGTAAAATAAGCGTGGCGATTTTACATATTCATAAGCACCTAATGACGCTTGCTTGTTCTGAGCAATTGGCTCTACAAGCAAGCGTGATGTCGATTGATAGAGAGGGGTCGTTGTTTTAATAATCAGTATAGCGGTTAAAATGCCAAGAACTGTAAACGCCAAAATACTCCATTTGTGCTTATAGATAATTCGCCAATAATCAAGCAACCCTGGTTGGTTTTCGTCGCTGACACCTTCTATTAGAGCTTTACTTGTACTATAAGGAGATACTTCTTTCCCAGGATTATGTTCTAAACTTTGATTCACTCTTTTGGCTCCCAATTAGAAAAAGCTTTCGCCGACTGTTATTACATCTCCAGGATGAACAAGTTTCTGCATTTTTGCAGTATAACTTTCCTCAGAGTTGCCAGCGATTTTTCTTCGCAACTTGATCTTATCCTTCGAAGCACGTGGCGCTAATCCACCTGCCAATGCAATTGCTTTTTCAACCGTAAGGTTATTAGAAAAAGGATAGGCACCAGGTTTATTCACTTCACCGTAAATAAAAATAGGCCTATATTCTCTGATAAATACGGTTACCTGCGGGTTTAGTAAATAATCATTCTCTAAGAAGAGTGTTTCCAGTTTTTCTTCAATCTCGGATGGTTTTAAACCACTGACAATGACTTCACCAATCAGCGGCAAAGAAATCTGTCCATTTGATCCAACTCGAATGCGTTCAAAACTTAAATCTGGTTCACCAAAAACACTAATAGAGAGAAAATCGTCTGCAAGTACACGATACTCTTCGGTTGCATTCGTGGTTTGTGAAAACCCGGAGATAGCAATTAGAATAATAAGTGCAGAAGAGAAACCGCGGGTTATCGCTTGCAACCGCACAACTTGAGACTTGATAGTTTTGTACATGATAGTTAAGTTGTTTTCGTTAAAAATTAGAATGTTGGGGTCAACCTGACAAACAGGTTAACTGTATTTGCGCGGTAATCTCTGTCTCGAAGACTCGAATCTCTAAATGTGAAATTATATTCGCAACCAACTTCCACCAAGGTTGTAAGCGAATAACTAATTCCCACATTAGCAAACGCATACTTCTCGGTTCTTTGTTGTGCACTATAATCGTCATACCTGAACCGTACCCCGGAATTAATATGGATATAGTCCTCGTAATTGTGACGCCAGTTAACCCCCACGCGATTGGAAATAAAAAAACCAGAACCTCGAGCACTCGATTGTTTTGGGATTCTATACGCACTAAAAGTAATTAGATCATCCTCTTGGGGTTCCCAGAAAACATCTGCTTCAACGCCGACACCAGAAAAATCTTTAAACGATGAACTATCAGATATCTGCCGTATAAAACCTACGAGTACTCTGGAAGTTGTCTTAGCTGTATGATCCCACGATATGCCAGCCCAGAAACTATACCCTTGATTGTCCTGATCAATAGCCAAATTAGATTTAGTAAAATTATATCTGTTATATTTGAACACGGACAAAAGCCTGGTTTTTTGCGTCAGTGGCTGATCATATCCCAATTTAACGCCAACTCCGTCTCTGTCACGAACATCCTGACTGTTATTGTGATGTCGACGCTGAGTTCCATACACGCTTAATGCAATCTCTGCAGCGCCCAAATTACGTCGTCCATACACAAATGTTCCATGGACTCTTCTTTCACTCCAGCGTGTTACCGAACGAAAATCATCTATTGTTACTCCAGGAGCCTGGGGTCGATAATGGGACCTGACAAACTCACCACCGAAGTTAGCATAAAATTTTTCAGTGAAATTAAAACCAAGGTCGAGACTACCTGCATGATCATTGTAATCCTGCTCATCTAAAGAGAAATATTTCGCATATTCTCCTGTATACCGCGTTACTAGGAAATGCTTTCCAAACCCAGCCTTCCACAATAAACTAGGCTGTGCAATAAACAGATAATCTGACTCTTTAGAGCTATCTCTGCGAAAAACATTATCCTTATAGGCGAAACCAGTTTTAACTTCGCCATAAATTCCCGGGTCAACTTTTCGCAAATCTTTTGATATTGCTTCGCCTGCCCAAAGCAATGTCAATAACAAAAAATAGATAGAGACCTGAATTCTGTACTCAATACGGAAATTCCTATGCAACATGAAAATCCCCTTCACTTTTTTAAATCTTCTAACTATACCATAAACCAGCTTGACTGTATGTCTACTGGCAAACAGAAATATAGAGAGTGCGTCTTACTTTTTTCTGGGAAATATTCACAACCTGGGGGAGGTAGATTTTCACCTGCATCAAGACTGTATTCTGGAAAACGAACCAATAGTACTAGACCCTGCTATGGGCTAGACAATTTGGTGTCACCGCATATGTCAAACAAAACCAGCCAATTGACTCTTTGTTGCATAGGGGAGGATTTGATGTACAAAGCCCATTGTAGATAGTGATATAGGATTATGCCAAGTATTTTATTTACGATAGACAACCACTTCTGGCTGCTATCATCCGATCAGGACAGCTGAATAATCTGAACGAGTACAAATAATCACTGACTACGTTAAAGTATTATTCTCACAGCAATTTTAATTTGAGAACTAGCAAGTACTGGTTTTCATATACTGATTTTTCTCGTCAACATCATTCAGTTTCACTGCTGTTTTTTAATCAGAACAACAATAGTAACCGCCAGAACCAGGCATTTTCCTGCAAGCTTTTTTATCATCATTGCTGGAAGAGAGCGATCATTTACTTATACTCAGCACCCAAAACGCACAAATTGCTGATGTACAGCACTATTGCTGCTATTATTTAGTAATTGAAGCACTATCTTTCAGTCCTAAAATAGCCACTGAAAATCTGCTTTCTCAGCATTGATGTGTTAAAACAATCAACAATCTGATAAACAATTCCTATTTTAAACTGTGCAAGCTGTTGGTTGTACAAATCTCTCTATAGCAAAGGGATAGTAGTCACAACAACACAAATCTGTTGTGTATTCACTAATGTTGTCCTGATACTGGAAATGCACAATTGGCTCAACTGAAACCTAGTCACACTCTCCCAAAAAAAATACCTACAATACTGTCTCACCGAATTGAGTTTCCAATTCGATCGATTTTACATTTGACCAGGGTTCTGTGATTTTGCTGCGACAACATCGCCTGTTTGCCCAGAGAGTTGCTCAAACTCAGCGAGTTAGGTATAAATTTTCGGTAAAATAGTTATCCATACAAACCTTTGCACTCGAGCGCCTGGAAAAACAGACGCGTATGTCTTCTGGCCTCATGACAACCTGCTGCATGTGAATCGCAACTATTTCAAGTTAGTCATTTGGTTTTCACTCACAAAAATTCACTTGATCAGGATTCTGAATCCCTACACCTCACTCAATCTGACAATATTTTTCTTATTAGCATTCTTGCGCTTTTGACAAAATTTCACAAAATCTTCACCTTTTAACGCCGGAGCACAATAATACCCCTGGAACAAATCACATCCATATTTATTCAAATACTTCAGTTGACTTGGTGTTTCGACGCCTTCAGCTAATACCTTTATCTTCATACTATGAGCCATTGCCACAATTGCCTTTGCAATAGTAGCATCACTTTTGTTAGACGTCATATCTTTTACAAACGAGCGATCGATCTTGATACTGTCTACAGGAAAGTCTTTTAAGCGCCCGAGGGAAGAATACACAATACCAAAATCATCAAGCGCTAGTTTGATTCCAATTGCGTGCAACTCCATCATATTTTCATAAATGACTCTAGAATCATCTGCCAATGCTGATTCAGACACTTCAAATTCGATCATGTCCGGATTAATTTCATGCCGCCTCAAGATTGCAGCAACTCCGCTTGCAAATTCAGACTGTTGCATTTCTTTAAGTGAGACATTAATTGCAATTTTTCTTATTTGTGGATACTGTTCAGCGCGTTTCCACTTCTTCAGTTGCAAACAAACCTGATCTAACACCCACTCTCCCAACTGTATAATCAGATCTGATTCTTCTGCAATCGGGATAAATTCTGATGGTTGAATAACGCCCATAACAGGATCATTCCACCGCAGCAAGGCCTCGGCACTAACAATGACATCTGACTCCATATCAACCTGTGGCTGATAATACACGCTTAAAAACCCTTTTTCTGCCGCTTTGTGGAGTTCAGTCTCAAGCTGCAAACGATGAAGAAGCAACTCGTTCATACGTTCGCTATAAAATTGAAAATTGTTACGTCCTTGCTCTTTTGCATGGTACATTGCAGCATCTGCATTTTGTAACAATGTTTCGAGCTTGCTACCATTAATAGGGTATACAGCAACACCGATACTGGTTCCAATCGTTAAGTCATGATCATCAATAACAAAGGGTTCTCGAATTGAGTCGAGAATTTTTTGGGCAATATTTTGAGCCGAGTCAAAACTACTGGAACCTGGCTTACGCGCACCAGACAGCAAGATAACAAACTCATCACCACCTAAACGAGCAACAAAATCATCTTTGCGTACACATGCTTCCAATCTTCTTGCAACCCGGATAAGAATCTCATCTCCGACATGGTGGCCTAGTGTATCGTTAATCGCTTTAAATTTGTCTAAATCAAGAAACAAGACAGCAAATTGTTTATTATTCCGTTTCGCTTTTGAAACCACGCGTTTGAAATGCTTAAGCAAGAATGCGCGATTGGCCAATTTGGTAAGCTTATCAAAATAGGCAAGTTTTTGAATTTTATCTGATTTCCTATTCAGGTCAATCAGAATACCTAATGCACTCGCCATGTTTCCAAGAAATTCGACTTCTTGCTGACGTTTGCTATGGTTATCTTTCAAATACAAAACGATGACACCCAAAACAACGTTATCGAGAATAATCGGGATATTGTAGTTACCATGAGGCCCCATCCCTTCATATGTAATTTCATGGCGCTCATCAACTGTTGGTGAAAACACTAATTCTTTTTGCATGGCTGCTCGTCCACACAAGCATTGCCCCAACTGGACTTTTTCACACAAGGACTGAGTTTCAGAAGTAAAATTCTCATGTACACGCAAGTGCAATAGTTGGCGCCTACGATCCATTAAAAAAATCCCACCACGATGAATATCCATCCATGACACTGAGGTTATCAGAGCAAGTGCTTTACTTAATAATTCATCGATTGATATTTCTGTAGAACGAATATGCAACAAATCATTCAGTGCCTTTCGCCCCTCTATATCCTGATCCAGCGCTTTTCTTGCCCGATGTTTTGCAGAAATATCCCTGAACACAAGAATATTGCCCTCATTTTTGTTGTCACTTTGAATGGCTGAAGCTGTGATCTCAATCGGTGATGCCTGACGATGCCTATTTCGTAATATTGCCTGAACTGTGTGATTTCTCCTTAGTTTTTCCTGCAAGCAAAGATCAATTGGATCATTCACTGGTTGGCCGGAAAGTTGATCCCATAAATGGAAAGCGGTATTTAGTTGTTTTCCCTGCACATTTTCTCTGTTCCAACCGGTTAATTGTTCTGCTACTGGGTTCAAATATTCAATCTCTCCTTTTGGATCAGTCACAAGCACACCATCACCAATTGATGCCAGCACTGTTTCTGCTCGCCGTCTTGATTTGTCGAGACTCTTTCCATCGGCATACATTCGTTTCCAGACAGGAATTAGCAAAACTGCCAGAATGCTTGCACGCAATAATGAACGAACAATTTCCTCATCAATAAATGTAAATGCAGAAGCAACAATACCAATACTGAACTCAGCCCCGAAAACCAGCAAACAAACACCCGCTATTGAAACAACAGGTCGTTTGATTAACAACTTGCATGCAACGATAAATAACAATACCGATGCGATACTGATGCCAATTGCGATAACATCGGCAGACACGGTTAGATCGCTCCTAGCACCATCATCAGTTACAAAAGATGCCCAAGTGAAATCCAGAGAGTAGTTTGCAATAATCGCCAGACCCATTCCGACAGAAGCAATTAACTGTTTTGCCCTGCCCAAGCCTTTTTTGAAACTCGCAGCAGCAAACATGAACCAGACAGAAGCCGAAACCAAGAGGGCACAGAAAAAGATAGACAGCACGACCGGCAATAATGATTGCTTGATAACACATGAATTGAATACAAAGACTTCAACAAAATGACTAGCTGAAATCGCCATGACAGCACAAGCGGAGAAAACACCAAGACGCAGTGCCGGTGGAAAATCTTTACTAAACACCCATAATGCAATCCCGCTTAGAAACACGGCTACAAGTAGCGCCATCAAAGTAGGCACGACATTAAAGGCGACAAAATAAGGAAACTCTAACGCGAGCAGCCCATAGAATTGCGCACACCAGATACCAAGTCCGAGCGAGAGCGCACCATAAAAAATATTTTCAGGCTGGGATTTCGAGGACTGCTGGATTTTTACTATGTATTCAAGAGCTACAAACATAGCCGCCACAGCAACAATAATTGATGCTATGAAAAATATCAGATTATGGGTCAAAATCATGGTCATCTAGAGTAAGTATAACATCCTTGCAATACTGAATGTGTCATGTCAAATATAGCTGAAATGCAAGAAAATCCTATTTTCCAACCCCATACAATTTTTCTGGTTATTAATTTTCTCCATTCAACAACATCCTGTATGCAACGAACACACTTGAAATCAAATTAGCAAAGGCTTTGATTGTGCGGTTTAATAGCGTCTTTAGTCAACAAATCAGGTTAATTCGTGAATCCAGCATATTTTTTTAAAACAGCATTTTTCTTTGAGGCAAATTTAGCCATTGTTGCAATTGTGCTTGGTTGGTTCGTTGATGTAACCCCATACCAGTACCTCTGTATAGACAATACAGCCATCAGCGTTGGTCTGCTGGGAACATTACCCTTATTTTTATTATTTATTGCCCTGTATGTACATCCAATTGCTGGCTTTGAACAGATCAAACAAACCTTGATTGATACGCTCGGTGGCCATTTAGCTCAATTACGCTGGTACCATATGCTGGCTTTGGCAGCCGCCGCTGGCTTTGGAGAAGAGTTGCTGTTTCGTGGAACAATTCAGCCCTGGCTGGAGAATCTAGGCGGTTATCAATTTGGCTTGCTGGCCAGCAACGTCATTTTTGGAATGGTACATGCGATTAGTCGCATGTATGCAATCATCACTGGCCTGGTGGGTGTTTATCTCGGCTACCTGATGGATGTTAGTGGTGAGAGAAACCTGCTCGCACCCATCATAACGCATGGACTATATGACTTCCTGGCATTTCTTGTTGTTGCCAATACGGTCAAAAACAACACAGAGGAAAACAAGCTATAACGCTGTCAACAGAGAGAAAATCAATTCACTCTGCTCAACGCTGTTGCCATCGTAATTCCCAGGTCTGATGGCGTCGGCGCAACGAGCACCCCTGCATCTTTAAGAATTTCAACTTTTTCTGATGCCGTTTCGCCTGCAGTCGACACAATCGCCCCTGCATGCCCCATTCTTCTGCCCTTGGGCGCTGTTAAGCCAGCAATATAACCTACCAGCGGTTTGGTCATATGGTCTTTAAAAAAAACCGCTGCCTCAGCTTCCTGCGGCCCTCCAATCTCACCAATCAGCATCACTGCCTTTGTGTCCGGATCTTGTTCAAACAATTCCAGCATATCTCGATGAGATGCGCCGTTTATCGGGTCGCCACCGATGCCAACAGCTGTCGAAATACCAATACCTAACTCACGCATTTGATCGGCGGCTTCATAACCCAATGTTCCCGATCTGGCAACAATACCTACATTTCCAGGCAAATAGATATGACCAGGCATGATGCCCAGCATACATTTTCCAGGACTGATCGTTCCTGCACAATTCGGACCGGTGAGAATCATGCGGTCGGACTTTGGATAACGCAGCAGGAAGCGTTTGACTCGCATCATATCCTGCGTTGGTATGCCATCTGTGATGGCTACACAATACTTTATTCCTGCATCGGCAGCTTCCATGATGGAATCAGCGGCAAATGGCGGGGGAACAAACACAATACTCGTGTTCGCACCCGTTGCTGCAACTGCTTCACGCACAGTATTGAAAACAGGTCGTT